>CAISUR010000137.1 GCA_903888655.1 uncultured Bacteroidota bacterium
CGGGCAATAGTCGGGCAAATAGAAATAAAAAAATCCGCAAACGTTTGTAATATAGTTGTTTACGGATTTCTTTTGTACTCAAGGCGGGACTTGAACCCGCACGAACATTGCTGTTCACTGGATTTTAAGTCCAGCGTGTCTACCAATTTCACCACCCAAGCAAATTGAAATTAAAAAAAATTAATTTCTATGGTAAAGAGCGAAAAACGGGGCTCGAACCCGCGACCTCGACCTTGGCAAGGTCGCGCTCTACCAACTGAGCTATTTTCGCAGAATCAAAATTGTATAAGAACGGCAAAACTTGTTCTGTATTGCGGATGCAAATGTAATATTAAAATTCAATTATACAAACGAATTAAACAAAAAAGTAGTAATAAAAATATAATGTATTGAAAACCTATTCTTTACTTTTTATGCAACATTCTTTTTATTTCATTTAACTTCATTAAAGCTTCTACTGGAGTTAACGTATTAATATCTAATCCTAAAATTTCTTCCTTAATTTCTTCCAATAAGGGATCGTCTAGTTTAAAAATACTCAATTGCATGTCGTCTTTCGCAGATTTAATGCCACTTAAAGGGTCATTTGAGTGATTTTTTTCTAATTTCTTAAGAATCTTCTGCGCTTTTTGAACGACCGTTTGAGGCATTCCAGCCATTTTTGCCACGTGAATACCAAAACTATGTGCGCTTCCTCCTTTGACTAACTTTCTTATAAAAAGAACTGTATCTTTCAACTCCTTCACAGAAACATTATAATTCTGAATTCGAGGGAGCATTTCGCTCATTTCATTCAACTCATGATAATGGGTCGCAAAAAGTGTTTTGGGACGGGCAGGATTTTCATGTAAAAATTCGGCAATTGCCCAAGCAATCGAAATTCCGTCGTAAGTACTAGTTCCGCGGCCTATCTCATCCAACAATACCAAGCTTCTGTCCGAAATATTATTCAATATGGAAGCAGTTTCATTCATTTCGACCATAAAAGTAGATTCTCCCATCGAAATATTATCACTGGCTCCCACTCGGGTAAAAATCTTATCTACCACACCCATTCGAACGGCTTCCGCAGGAACAAAACTTCCCAGTTGAGCGAGCAAAACAATCAAGGCGGTTTGACGTAATATAGCCGATTTACCAGACATATTAGGCCCAGTAATCATGATTAATTGTTGCGTATCTCTATCTAAATATACGTCATTTGCAATATAAGGAACTCCTACTGGTAATTGCTTTTCAATAACGGGATGACGTCCATTGGTAATTTCTAATTCAAAAGTATCATCGATAATCGGACATACATAATTATTTTCAATTGCTAATTGAGCAAATGATGTTAAGCAATCTAACTGAGCAATCAAATTGGCATTCAATTGAACAGGCTTAATATATGTGGCAATCCAATGAATCAATTGTTCAAATAATTGAGTTTCGATTTGATGAATTTTTTCTTCGGCACCAAGAATTTTAGTTTCATATTCTTTTAATTCTTCTGTAATATAACGCTCTGCATTGACCAAAGTTTGTTTGCGAATCCATTCTGCTGGCACTTTATCTTTGTGTGTATTGCGAACTTCAATATAATACCCAAAAACGTTATTGAAAGAAATTTTCAAAGACGAAATTCCAGTAGCTTCGGATTCTCTTTTTTCGATACCTTCTAAAAATTCTTTTCCCGAGAAAGCAATGGTTCGCAATTCATCTAATTCGGCATGAACCCCAGAAGCAATGGCATTTCCTTTAGAGATTGCTATTGGTGCTTCTGGATTTAAAGTACTTTTAATTTTCTCGCGAAGCAAGTCACACCCATGAAGATTATCTCCGATAATTCGGACAGCTTCCTGCTTGCTTGCTAATGCTAACGTTTTAATGGGGATAATAGCATCCAAGGAATCTTTAAGAAAAATAACTTCTCTTGGTGAAACTTTACCCGTTGCAATTTTGGAAATTAAACGCTCTAAATCGGATATCTGCTTGATTTGATATTGAATTTTTTGAAGGATTTCTTGATTTTCCTTTAAATAGGTAACCACTTCATGACGAGTTCTAATTTTAGAAGCCTCTTTTAGAGGTAACGCCAACCAACGCTTTAACAATCTTCCTCCCATTGGAGAAAGTGTTTTATCAATAACATCTAACAAGGTTACCGCATTGGGATTATAACTGTGATACAATTCTAAATTTCGAATGGTAAATCGATCCATCCAAACATAAGCATCTTCTGCAATCCGTTGAATGTTCGTGATGTGTTGTAATTTATTATGTTGTGTTTCGGATAAATAATATAAAACAGCCCCCGAAGCTATAATTCCTTCAAACAATTCTTCTACCCCAAATCCTTTCAATGAATTCGTTTGAAAATGATGTGTTAATGTCTCCAAAGCATAATCTTCTTGGTATATCCAATCTTCAAGATAAAACACATTAAAATCCTCTCCAAAAACTTCTTTGAAATGGTTTTTATTGTTTTTTTGAATTAATATCTCACTTGGACTAAAATTTTGAAGTAGTTTATCAATATATTCGTCATTCCCTTGAGCGGTAAGAAACTCTCCTGTCGAAATATCTAAAAACGAAATCCCTAATTGCTTCTTTCCAAAATAAACAGAAGCTAAAAAATTATTCGATTTCGATTGTAACACTTCATCATTCATAGCAACCCCGGGTGTAACTAATTCAGTAACACCTCGTTTTACAATGGTCTTGGTCAATTTTGGATCTTCCAATTGGTCGCAAATAGCCACACGAAGACCCGCTTTTACCAATTTAGGTAAATAGGTATTGATGGAATGATGCGGAAAACCCGCCAAAGCAGTCTCAGTTTCGGAACCAGCACCACGCTTAGTAAGCGTAATTCCTAGTATTTTTGAAGCGCGTACGGCGTCTTCCCCAAAAGTTTCATAAAAATCGCCTACTCGAAACAACAAACAAGCGTCTGGATACTTTCTTTTTATCTCGTTATATTGCTTCATTAATGGCGTTTCTTTAACGCTTTTCTCTTTAGATGACAATTGATTTGATCTTTAAAATTGAGTTTACGAATTTAATTATTTCTTTTCAAAAAAAGGAACTTAATAAATTTAAACTTTTTTTAAGGATTTTTTTTGTTTTTGGCATGATTTTTTCATTAGATTTGCTTGTTAAATTTTTAATTTTAAAAAAAATGAAAAAAATATTATTATTGGCTACATTAGCTATTTTTAGTGTAACTGCTGTGAATGCACAAAAATCTAAAGCAAAAAAAACTACAAAAGCTGTTGCTGCAAAAGTTGAAACACCAAAAACCGCTAAAACCTCAACTTCTGATGGTGCTGGAATGGTTTTTGAAAATGAAACGATTGATTACGGAACAATTCCTCACAATGCTGATGGAAATAGAGAGTTTGTTTTAACCAATAATGGAAACAAAGCTTTAGTAATTGAAAGTACTCAAGGTTCATGTGGTTGTACTGTACCAACTAAACCTGAAAAACCAATTCAACCGGGAGAAAAAGGAATTATCAAAGTTCACTATGCTACTGACAGAGTTGGCGCGTTTACAAAAACTGTAACCGTAACTTCAAACGCTGTTGGTTCTAATGTTACTCCTGTAACTACACCAGCTACAACACCAGGAGGAGCACCAGTTCCTACAGGAAAATCAACTAAAGTACTTACTATTAAAGGAACTGTTTTACCAGATGCTCCAGCTGCTACTCCAGCAACTGAAACAAAAAGCTAATATTTTTAAAAATATAAGTAAAGCTTCCTTTTAGGAAGCTTTTTTTTTAACCTTAAACAATGAGAAAGCTCGAAAATAGCGAATTAGAAAGAAAATCAATTGATGATTTTAAAACAGCTGAAAAAACTCCTATTATCATTATTTTAGATGATATTAGAAGTTTGCATAACATTGGCTCTGTTTTTAGAACATCTGATGCCTTTTTAATTGAAAAAATATATTTATGCGGAATAACAGCTAAGCCTCCCAATAAAGAAATACACAAAACTGCTCTTGGAGCCACCGAAACTGTAGCTTGGGAACATAATAAAAATGTAATTCATATCATTGAAAACTTAAAAAAAGACGATGTTTTGGTTTATGCAATCGAACAAGTAGAAAATGCCATTTTTTTAAATGATTTTCAACCAACTAAGAATCAAAAATATGCTCTAGTTTTTGGAAATGAAGTCTATGGAGTATCTCAAGAAGCAATAAAAATTTGTGACGGATGTATTGAAATTCCTCAACTAGGAACAAAACATTCACTAAATATTTC
>CAISUR010000138.1 GCA_903888655.1 uncultured Bacteroidota bacterium
ATAGTCATTTTATAGTAGCATTCTTTTACCCCATTTCTCAACTCCTTAATCAACTCCCTTGCCTCTTTGGTGTGAAATGATTTTGCTACATCTGATTTTACAAATTCTAACATTGCATCCATAGCATCACTTTCAGCCTTACCGTATTTATCAACAAGGCAATGCGATTGGCATAATCTGTATGCTTCTTCTTCTAATTGTTTATTCATGGTAAAATTGTTTTTCATGTTATTTGATTTTTAGATAGTTTTTTTATACTTCTTTAATTTCTATTCCAAATACTGCCAACATTAATTTCTTTTTCAATCGGTATATCGGCATTTTTTTGGTATATTCTGATTTCACATCTTCTACAATTGTCGGCTGCAAAAAGGTAGTTAAATCTTTATAGCTAAAATCTGCTATGTAAGTGCAAATTTTATAACTATCAATAACTATTCTATATTTCACTTGCATTTGTAAATCCTTAATCTTTCCTGAATCTTGCAATGCTTTTAATGTAGAATACCTTTGACTTTCTTTTTTACTATCAAAAGTAATTCCATCTATAATAGTTTTTTTGTTTTTAAATTTAGATTCTTTTATAGCAGTATTACTAAGTGTCTTTTTTTTGACAAGCCCCTTTGTTTTCAATGCTTCCAACTGCTCATTTGAAAGGTCGCCGAAGTCATTGCCGAAAACTTTGTTAGCAGTTACTTTCTCAATATCCTTTTCAGTCCACTTATTTGCCATTTTTTTGTTTTAAAAATTTCCCCTTCGCTTTCTTTTTATCTTCATAATTCCGCTTATGGCAACATTTGCAAGGTTGAATATGATATTGAAAATTAGTTCTGTAATCAACTCGCAAATAAAATTCCTGCGGTGTTTTCAACTCATTACATCCAGTGCAAACCATTGTATCAATCTTTTGCGTTTTGTTCCTGCGGTATTCTGTCATTATTATATTCTGCATTTTCTTTTTGCTAAATCCCCCTTCAACATATCCTTCGCTCATTGCATCAGTGGCAGTAATTACTTTGTTGTTGAATTTCCGCAAAAGATTTTTTGCATAATTGAAAGCGTGATTAAAGTCGGTAATCATATCCGTTCTTAATCTACTTCCACAATGTTTACAAATGTTTTCTGTCATCGCTCATTTTTAATACTTTTTTCTTTATTGTTGCAAATTTCTTGCTGTATTTGTTTGAAATCCATTGTTTATAAGTGTTTACAGTTTTGTGTATGCCATAGTCCAGTAGTTACCTGCAAGGCTACCTTGACACTTCGATAATGGCATCAGGATATTCTTTACAGGCTTCTAAATACTTTTCGACAAAAGGAACAAAATGTTCATACATTCCCCATCCATTAGGCGAGTTGAATGTTTCAAAATGTTCAGGTCTTGCTTTTAAATCAGCCAATCCTTTTTCAAGTAATTCAACTATTTCACTTGCCTTTGTTTTATCAATTTCTTCTGGTCGCCAAAGTGCTTCATAAATTCCTGCTTCACCCGCCATTTTACCTAAGTTATGTGTAATGTTAGCATCGTAAACAGTTTCATCTTCTTCTGTTAATGTTTTGCCAGCATCGTAGCTAATCCATTTTTTTCGTGTTAAATAAACATCTAAACTCATTTTTTCCTTTTTTAGTTCCTACTGATAAACCGCCCAGCAGGTAACAGCGGTTTGGCAAAAGCTGCCATTGAAATTTGTGCGAAATTTGAGCATCCGTTAGGCAGCCTTCTCCAAGCCGCAAAACGTTAGCGGAAACCGTAAGAAACCGCATCCGACCAGCATATAATTTGACCATTAAAAGGTTTTTGAAACCAAGATAATAAATCTTTGTAAAGTAGTCCGTCATTTTCTGCTAAATCAATTCTTTCAGCACTTGACATTTCAACTCCATTCACATACCATTTATCGCTTATCAAATCTTTTGAAAAGTTGAATATTTGTTTAATTTCCAAATCTTCTGCAATGGTTATTTGTTTACTTGCGTATGGTTTGCCACTCCAAACTCTTGGGCTGAATTTATCGCCAACTTTCCACCTGTTGCCATTTCTGATAGTGTGGTGTTTTATTCCAGTTAAATGTGGGTCTAACCAAATATCTCCAAGTTTAGCATCAAAAAACATTGATG
>CAISUR010000139.1 GCA_903888655.1 uncultured Bacteroidota bacterium
CAATGATAAATTTGGTAAAGATTATATTTTAGTTAATTATTTTGTAAAAGATAAACTTGTAAAAACTGAAAAATATAATAACTATATATTATATGAAAATGAAAAAAAATTATTAGAGACGTATTGACCAGCTTTGCCAAGTTTATGGAACAAGTTTTTGAGTGGAACTTAATGTCTTACAATTTCTATCCGTTCTATTGGGGTAATCGTGACGATTGGAGTTCATTATACCAATTCGAAACAAATGATCCTGTTTTTAGAAGCTTTATGCAAGCGGGTATGGCTAGAGTAATTGTAACTGTTAAACCAGGATTTGAAGATGCCATAATGCACTATATGAAATTTGGTCAAATCTGGAATGGTGGTCAAATGCCAATTATTGGAGACCCATTATATTTATCAATTGTTGATGAATTAAAAGAACAAGAGTATGTTGTTGAAGATACTTGGGAAACCGTATTGCCTACAAATCTCGTTGCACTTCAAAACATTGGTGTATCTGTAGATGTAACTACAGGGTTACCTTGTGGAACTGACTGTGGAGACCATGCTGGTAGCGCATTAAAACCTAATGATAAGAAATTAGGAGTTACCAAACCTATTGAATAATTAGTATTAGAGGAATTTGAGTTATTAACTCAAATTCCTCTTTATTAAAAACCAAAAATCATTAAATTTACAACACCATGGCAGACCAAAGAAAATCGATATTTACATTATTTCCCAATTACGAAAGCAAATTGGGCGATTGGATAACAGAGAAAAGAGAGAAGGAAGCTAGCAACGTAACCATTACTAATTTAGTAGTTAAAGACGGAAAGAGTATAGATACATTGAACAAGCAAATAATAGCAGAAGTAACACTATCTGGAAATGGATACATAAAAGTAGAAATTACAATAGATGGTAAAACGTATCCCGCTTCGTTCAACAACTCTGTTACTGCTCCAATAGTATATTCAGCGGATGTAATTGTAACCTTTAAAACAGTAGTTGCATTAGAAGAAACATTCAAAATCACAGCAGTAGTAATAGATTTAAGTACTAATAAAGTAACCGATACTAAAACTATTAATGCAAAAGTGGATAATAAAGGAAATATTGGGGAAGCAAAAGGTAAGATTGAAGAAACCAACAAAACTAATCAAAATATTATAAGTACACCAACAAGTACTATTACATTAGAACAGTTTATAGCTTTTGGCGTTTCTAAAAAGAAAGCAACTGAATATACTGATTCATTAAATAAAACATTGCAAGATTATAAAATCGATACCGATTTAAAAATAATTCATTTTCTTGCTCAAGTCATGAGTGAATCAGGTAGCTTCAAATATACATCTGAAATAGGAGCAACTGATGCACACTATAAAGGTTTTAAAGGTAGAGGATTAATTCAAATTACAGGAATAGATAACTATTCTGACTATGAAGATTATGAAGGAGAAGATTTTACATCAAGTTTAGCAGATAAGCAAAAACTAGAAAAATCACCATATGCCATTAGGTCAGCTGGATGGTTTTGGTCCATTAAGGCAGAACTAAATGATGAAGCTGATAAAAATGATTTTATTTATTGCACATATAAAGTTAACGGAGGGTTTAATGGTTTTGATTTAAGGTTAAGCTATTTCGAAAAAGGTTTTAAAGCATTAAATAAAGATTATATTGACTTTGATTTCCAAAAAAG
>CAISUR010000140.1 GCA_903888655.1 uncultured Bacteroidota bacterium
CAATGTTTTTAAACTAAATTATTAATCGAGTTCAGGTTATTAATAAGTGGCTTCAATTTTTCAGCCCAAACGTTTGCGTTTTCAAATAGTTCCATAATTATTCTTTTATGTATTCAATAATTCGTTTTATGACTTCTGTACTTCCTAGTATTTTTCGATGACCTAAATTTTTTGTAATCATCAATTCAGAATTTTTTATCGTTTCATGGATGTGATAAGCCGATTTCACGTTAACCTCTTCATCATTTTCATCGTGAATAATTAAAACAGGCGTTGTACAATCTTTCGCCGCGACTGAAGATGAATAATAATTCATGGGGCTACCATATTTACGCTCAAAATGGTTTTTTAATTGCTTGCCAATTTCAGGTTTTAATCCTAATTTTTTTACAAAATCATCAATAATGTCGTGAATAAGATCACCACTTCCAATGATTACAGCTTTTTTAACGTTTAAGTGTTCTCTAATAGCATTCAAAATAGACATTCCTCCAAGCGAATGACCAATAGCAAATTCAAACGGACCAAATTGTTTTTCTACGGCTAAAATGGAGGCAATAAATTCAATCATTATGGTTGAATTACCTTTAGATTTTCCATGAGCAGGAGCATCAAAGCTTATGGTGGAATATCCTAAATTCAACAATTCATCTGCAATCTTAATCAATTGGGTACCTCTACCAGACCAACCGTGTACCAACAAAATTTTCTTTTCGCTAGTGCCATAATGATATACCACAATTTCTTTGTTTATGGATGGGATTAAAAGATTTTCCTGAATGCTTTGTTGCTCCATTGTAAATTCTCGTTTCGGAATTTTATGTTTTATGGGAGTGGTGAATAATTTTGCTGCAAAACGCGTCACTAATTTTGTTGAAATTGCTTGAAATATTTTAGCTGTCAATAAGATTACTTTCGGAATTTTCAATGTTTGGGCTTGTATTTCTTGATTTTTTGCCATTTCAATAAATTTTTAATGCAAGTTACTTTAATTTATCTTTTTTTTATACATTAGGCATCATTAAATTAAAGTTGAAATGCAAAATCAAAAACGCGTAATAATTGAAAATGTTTTGCCTCAATTAGACAATGGGGCTTTTTTTATAAAAAGAATTGTTGGACAAAAAATAACAGTAACGGCAGATATCCTCTCTGACGGTCACGATGTAATGGAAGCCGTCGTTCAATATAAACATGAAAAAGAAAAAAAATGGACAGAAATTCGAATGAGTGAATTTCCAAATGATGCTTTCGAAGCTACTTTTTCAGTTGAAAAACAAGGATACTATTCTTATTTTGTAGAAGCTTGGATTGATTATGCTTTAAATTGGCAATATGGAATTGGTAAAAAAATTAATGACAACCAACACGTAAAATCAGAATTATTAGAAGGAGTAGAGTACATCAAACCACTAGTTTCTAAAGTTTCAGCTTCAGATAAAAAGTATTTGAATGAAGTTATTGATTTATTTTCAAATGAAGTTAATTACGATAAAGCAATCATTGAAGCAGTTTCAGACAAATTAAAAACTATCTTCAAAGAAAATCCTGCTAAGTTTTTAGCCAATCAATCGCACGAATTAAAAGTTTATGTTGACCGACAAAAAGCGTTATTCAGTACTTGGTATGAATTTTTTCCTCGTTCGGCATCCAATGAAGAAGGCAAACATGGTACTTTTAAAGATTGTGAAAAATTACTACCTCGTGTGGCTAAAATGGGTTTTGATACCTTATATTTTCCTCCTGTGCATCCTATTGGAGAAGTAAATCGCAAAGGAAAAAATAATGCAACCGATGCACAACCAGGCGATGTAGGTTCGCCTTGGGGAATCGGTTCGCAATTCGGCGGACATAAGTCCATTCATCCCGAATTAGGAACTATAGATGATTTCAAATCCATGGTAAATACAGCCAAAGACTTAGGAATTGAAATCGCCATGGATTTCGCACTTCAAGCGGCTCCCGATCATCCTTACGTAAAAGAATTCCCGCAATGGTTCAAATGGCGTCCAGACGGAACGGTGCAATATGCCGAAAATCCACCAAAAAAATACCAAGATATTTTACCCATTTACTTTGAAAGTAGTGACTGGAAAAACCTTTGGAAAGAACTTTTAGATTGTGCTTTGTTTTGGGTTGAAGAGTGTGGCATTCGAGTGTTTCGTGTCGATAATCCGCATACCAAACCCTTCTATTTTTGGGGGTGGTTAATTGCCGAAGTAAAGAAAAAATATCCAGATGTATTGTTTTTAGCAGAAGCGTTTACACGCCCGAAGATCATGCATGAATTAGCTAAACAAGGTTTCACACAATCGTATTCTTATTATACTTGGAGAAACACAAAAGCCGAATTACAAGAATATCTTACAGAGTTAACACAAACCAATCAAAAGGAGTTTTTCCGTCCTAATTTTTGGCCGAATACGCCCGATATTAACCCTTTTCCATTGCAAGGAGCTAATGAAAGTACGCACTTACAAAAGTATTTTTTGGCGGCTACACTAAGCTCATCTGTTGGGATTTACGGACCAGTATTTGAATATATGGTTTCTGATGCCATTCCCGGAAAAGAAGAATACATGGACAGCGAAAAATACCAAACGCGTCTTTGGGATTGGAATAAAGAAAACAAAATTACACTCTTAATTTCTAAGATAAATCAAATTAGAAAAGAGCAAATATCACTTCAACAAACCAATAACATTGAGTTTTGTGATACCGATAATGATCAAATAATAGCCTTTTATAAATTTGATGATAATAAAGAAAATGAAACGTTGATGATTGCAAGTTTAGATGCATATTATGCCAAACAAGCTATGGTTCGATTGCCGTTGCAGTCACTCGGAATTAACGCAGGACATTCGGTAAATGTCATTGATTTAATTACAGGAAATAGTTACATTTGGGATAAAGAATGGAATTTTGTCGAATTGCATCCCACCTTGCCATTTCATCTATTTAAAATTCAAAAATAAAATAGCAATCATAAAAGATTAGTGAAATTTATTTACTATAATGAATTTGTGCAAATTTGCGTAATTCGTGGCTAAAAAAATAAACAGTATGAAAAACGATAATCAAGAAACTTTTTCAACTCCATTCGTCTTTAAAAATGAATGGAAAGATGCCCTTAAAGACGATGAATTTATTAAAATATTTTCGTCGGATATCTTAGAAAACTACATCATCAACAAGAGATGGTATGGTGGAAAAGCAAGCACGTTAAAGTATATTGAAGTCGTTGATCATTTTAAAATTACTTCAAAAAAGAACACGTATTATGGTGTTTTGTTAGAAGTAAATTTCAAAGAAGCTTTTTATCAGCATTATTTTATGCCGTTGGCTTTTATGGAAGAGGAAGAATTGGATACGAATACCATAATTGCTCCCGTGAAATTTGGACACATAAGCGGATATTTAGTAGACGCGCTGCATCAAGATGATTTTAGAAAGTTATTATTTGAAAAAATCATCAATTCCAAAGATAAAAACACCGATAAATTATTATTTCATAAAGGTACATTATTAGACGAAACAGAATATAAATCGTCTAAATTTATGGGAGTAGAGCAAAGCAATACGTCCATAATTTACAACGATGCGTATGTATTGAAAATTTTCCGACGTATTTATGTCAGCACTAATCCCGACTATGAAATTAGCCGTTTTCTAACCGAGAGAATGCATTTTCAAAGTTCGCCAGCCTATACCGGAAGCATCAATTTAGCACTTCCTGAAGGTAATATCACCCTCGGATTGATGCAAGAATTAGTGCCTAACCAAGGCGATGCTTGGAAGTTCATGCTCGAACAAATGGACGGCGTTTTTGACAATCTTTCTAAAAAGAAAATCAAAATTGACAAACTGCCCAAAGTAGAATTATTCAAGCGATTAAAAATTAACGAAATTCCACCCGAAATCATTGACTGGGTTGGTCTAAGTCTGTTTCTTCGCATCCAAACGTTAGCCTTGCGCACGGCCGAAATGCACATCGCACTCGGAAGCGACATTCACGAAACCGCATTTACGCCAACAACATACAACGGCGATTATACAGTTTGGTTAAAAAACCGTTTGCTGTACCAATTCCAAAACCGATTGAACATCATCGAAAACAGTTTGCACAAACTCGACGGAATGGCACTAGAATTAGCGCACCAATTTCTAGAACACAAAAAACTCATTCGTAAACATTTTGTCGATTTCGATTGGACGAAAATGAAATCCGAACGCATCCGAATTCACGGCGATTATCACTTGGGTCAAGTATTGGTCAATGGCGACGATTTTTACATCCTCGATTTTGAAGGCGAACCCGAAAGCACCATTCGCGATAGAAAGGTAAAACAACCGCCGCTGAAGGACGTTGCGGGAATGTTCCGTTCCTTTCATTACGCCATCTACGCCACTATTTTCAACAACGCCGATAAATATCCGTTCGATCAAGAAGAGCTTTTCAAAGCCGGAGAATTACTCTTTAAATACATGGTGGGTACCTTCCTTGAAACCTATATCGAGAAAGCACAATCGGGGAATTTAAACATCGGCTACAGCCACGAAATTAACTTTTTACTCAAATATTGCATCCTCGAAAAAGCAGTGTACGAACTCGGTTATGAGCTTAATTCGCGTCCTCGTTGGGCAGTAATTCCGTTGCGAGGCATTCAAACGATTATGGGGTATTAGAAATGTAATATGAATTTGAAGCGAATGGCTCGGGCATTTTCAACAATCCCTATTCCCGCTTTCCGTTCCAATCTTGCCCCAAAAGGCAAGGATTTCCACTACAATCGGGGCTAAAAAGGATTTGAATGGAATAGATAATAAAATAAAATGTAGACATCAATTGCAATTCCAAAAACAATTGCAAAAATAAAAAAATAACATGAACCCAGTACAACCACATTCCCTTTTCACCGATTTTGACATCGACCTATTCAAAGCAGGAAAACACTTCAGACTCTACGAAAAACTAGGTGCACACCTCACCGAAGTCAATGGCGTAAAAGGCGTTTACTTTGCCGTTTGGGCGCCATCGGCACGCTCAGTTTCTGTAGTCGGCGATTTCAATTATTGGGTTCAAGGTGAGCACCAACTCAACGTGCGTTGGGATTCTTCTGGTATTTGGGAAGGTTTCATTCCGGGTATCGACAAAGGGACCACCTATAAATATAAAATACAATCCAATAACGGCGGCACCATCACCGAAAAAGCCGACCCATTTGCATTATACTGCGAACATCCACCACACACCGCTTCTGTAATTTGGGATTTAGATTACAAGTGGAAAGACACCCAATGGATGCAGATTCGAAAAGAAAAAAATGCTTTAGATAAACCTTTTTCAGTTTACGAAGTACATTTGGGCTCTTGGAAACGCAACGCTGAGGGCAAGTTTTTAACTTATATCGAATTGGCAGACCAATTGGTTTCCTATGTAAAAGAAACTGGTTTCACCCACGTCGAGTTCATGCCTATTATGGAATATCCCTACGATCCGTCTTGGGGTTATCAATTGGTAGGGTATTTTGCACCTACTTCTCGTTTCGGAAAACCACAAGATTTCATGCTTTTGGTAGATAAACTCCATCAAGCAGGTATAGGCGTAATCTTAGACTGGGTACCCTCGCATTTCCCAGATGACGCCCACGGATTAGGCTATTTTGATGGTTCTAATTTATACGAACATCCCGATAGAAGAAAAGGCTATCATCCCGATTGGAAAAGTTTAGTTTTCAATTATGGACGCAATGAAGTACGTTCGTTTTTAATCAGCAACGCTATTTTTTGGTTGCAACATTACCATGTAGACGGTCTTCGTGTAGATGCTGTAGCGTCTATGTTGTATTTAGATTATTCTAGAAATGACGGCGAGTGGGAGCCAAATATTTACGGAGGAAGAGAAAATCTAGACACCATAAGTTTCCTAAAAGATTTCAACGAAGCGGTTTATGCTAGTTTCCCAGACGTCCAAACAATAGCTGAAGAAAGCACCAGTTTTCCAATGGTTTCTCGACCAACTTTCCTCGGAGGTTTGGGCTTCGGAATGAAATGGATGATGGGTTGGATGCACGATACCTTGCAGTATTTCTCTAAAGAAAGTGTGTACAGAAAATACCATCAAAACGATATTACATTCTCAATGACGTATGCGTTTACCGAGAACTTTATGTTGCCGCTTTCTCACGATGAAGTGGTTTACGGCAAGCACTCCATTCAGGGTAGAATGCCCGGTGATGAATGGCAACGTTTTGCTAATCTTAGATTACTTTACGGTTATATGTTCACGCATCCCGGAGCAAAATTATTATTTATGGGTGGCGAATTTGGGCAAACATCAGAATGGAATTTTGAAAGCAGCCTCGATTGGCATTTATTACAATATGGTTTCCATGAGGGTATTAAAAAATGCATCACCGATTTGAATGCGCTGTACAAAACACATCCAGCTTTATATGAAAAACAATTTACCGCTGAAGGTTTTGAATGGATCAATTATTCCGACAATGAAAACTCGGTTTTAGCTTATATTCGTAAAGGAATTAATGAAAAAGAGAACTTAATTGTGGTTTGCAATATGACTCCAGTAATTCATGATAATTACAGAATCGGACTTCCATCTAAAGGCAAGTTGACCGAAATTTTCAATTCCGACAAAGTCGAATATAACGGAAGTGGTGTAAGTAATGCCAAACTAATTAAAATAGAAAAAGAACCATGGAATGGTAGAAAATTTTCAGCTGAAATTATTCTACCACCATTGGGAATTTGTGTTTTTAAAATAGGATAAAAAATCTCATAAAGGGGTAAAGACACAAAGAAAAAAATAAAACTTTGCGTCTTTGTGTCTTTGCGAGAAAAATTATCATCAACCGCAAACGTTATCGTTAAAAACTACTCAAATTACTTTTGAAAATTCGATACTACATTCGTATTTTCGCAACTTGTCATAAAATTATCAGCATGATTATTAATACTGAACTCGAATACAAAGGCGATTTATTTCCTTCTCAAATTATATCTTACAAACACGAAGTAGATTCAATAGATTTCACAACCGATAATAATGTAATCCTACGAGTTACCGTTCTTCGTGACAGTATGATTCGTTTTCGCTTCACAGCCAAAGGCTACTTCAGCAATGATTTTTCGTATGCTATTGATAAAACGCAATCACACGGTTACAATGTTCTAGAAGTTACAGAAAAAGACGATCATTATAGAATTAAAACATCTAAAGTATATGTTGTCGTTCAAAAACACGATTGCCGAGTGGGTATTTATGAATTGGACGGAACAACAATTCTAGAAGATGAAATAGGTTTCCATTGGGAAGAATGTTATGAATATGGCGGAAATATTGTAAAAATGAGTAAAACATCTCACGATGGAGAAAGTTTTTATGGATTAGGAGATAAGCCAACTAATTTTAATTTAAAAGGAAAACGTGTCGAAAATTGGGCTACTGACCAATACGCTTTTGCCAAAGACCAAGAGCCATTATACAAAGTGGTTCCTTTCTATATAGGACTTCATCACAATAAAGCGTACGGAATTTTCTTTGACAATACCTTCCGTTCGTTCTTCGATTTTAGTCATGAGCGTAAAGGAGTTACCAGTTTTTGGGCTGATGGAGGAGAAATGAATTATTATTTCATCTACGGACCAAAAATGAGTGATGTTGTTACGACCTACACTCATCTAACAGGAAAACCTGAATTACCACCATTATGGACATTAGGCTACCAACAATGCAAATGGAGTTATTATCCAGAAGCAAAAGTTAAAGAAATTACTGGAAGATTTAGAGAACTTCAAATCCCGTGTGACGCTATTTATTTGGATATTGATTACATGGATGGTTTCCGTTGTTTCACTTGGAATAAAGACTATTTTCCTGACCCTAAAAGAATGGTTGCTGAACTTGCTAAAGACGGATTTAAAACAGTTGTAATCATAGATCCAGGAATTAAAATAGATAAAGATTATTCGGTTTATAGAGAAGCTTTAGAGAAAGATTATTTCTGTAAAAGAGCCGACGGACCTTATATGAAAGGAAAAGTTTGGCCAGGCGAATGCAATTTTCCTGATTATACCAATCCAGAAGTTCGCGAATGGTGGGCTGGATTATTCAAAGAACTAGTAGCCGAGATAGGAGTGAAGGGCGTTTGGAATGATATGAACGAACCTGCCGTTATGGAGGTTCCAACTAAAACTTTTCCACTTGATGTGCGTCATAATTACGATGGCAATAATTGCAGTCATAGAAAAGCACATAACGTTTATGGAACACAAATGGCACGTGCAACTTACGAAGGTGTAAAACGATTTGCTTATCCAAAGCGTCCTTTTGTAATTACACGTTCAGCTTATTCTGGAGCACAACGATACACTTCGTCTTGGACAGGTGATAATGTAGCCACTTGGGAACATTTATGGGTTGCTAATGTCCAAATGCAACGCATGTCTATTTCTGGAATGGGATTCACAGGTTCTGATATTGGTGGATTTGCAGAACAACCAACCGCTGAATTGTATGCACGTTGGATTCAATTGGGTGTTTTTCATCCGTTTTGTAGAACCCACTCTTCAGGTCATCATGGAGAACAAGAACCTTGGAGTTTTGGTGATGAAGTAATTGATATTACTAGAAAATTCGTGGAATTACGCTACCAATTATTACCTTATTTATATACGATGTTTTGGCAATATGTGAACGATGGAGTTCCAATGTTAAAACCATTAGTATATTTTGATCAAGATGATGCACAAACACATTACCGAACTGACGAATTTATTTTTGGAAATCAAATATTAGTTTGCCCAATTTTAGAACCTAATGCGCTTGGAAGAAGAATGTATTTGCCAGAAGGAAATTGGTATAATTTCTGGACCAATGAATTGGTTAAAGGAAAAAAAGAGTTGTGGGTAGCTACTGATTTTGATCAAATTCCAATATTTGTAAAAGAAGGTGCTATCATTCCAAAATATCCAGTACAACAATATGTAGGGCAAATAGAATCTCCTGATTTAACGTTGGATGTCTATTACAAATTAGGAAAAGAAAAATCTTATGTATATGAAGACGCTCAAGATGGATATGATTACAACAAAGGTAGATATAGTTATAAAACCTTTACTTTAAATGGTAAAGAAAATGAGCTTCTAATCACGCAACATAAAGAAGGTACTTTTGAAACACAATATCAAACTATTACTATCAATTTAAAAGAATTACCTTTCAAAATTAAAAAGATCGAAATTGATAATGATTTAGTTGCTTTAGAAAATTTAAAATTTGTAGAAAATTCACTACAAATTGATAAAGACTTTACGGAAATACATATTTTTGGGGCATAATATTAAATTTGTTTTTAAAATAAATACTAACATGAAAAAGTTAAATTTATTCACATTATTATTTGTAATTGCATTAGCACAGTCATGTGCTACCAATCCTTTTACAGGAAAAGAAACATTGGCATTAGTTCCCAATAGTCAAATTTTGCCTTCTGCTTTTCAACAATACACTCAATTTTTAACAGAAAACAAAGTTATTGCTGGAACAACCGATGCTAAACGAGTAGAAACTGTTGGAACAAAAATTAAAAATGCAGCCGAAAAATGGTTGAATGCCAATGGATATCAAGGATATCTGAACGATTATAAATGGGAATACAAATTAGTTGAGAGTAAAGAGGTAAATGCGTGGTGTATGCCTGGGGGAAAAATTGTGGTATATTCTGGAATTCTCCCCGTTACGAAAGATGAAGCCGGTTTAGCAACAGTACTAGGTCATGAAGTTTCACATGCATTGGCTAATCATGGTGCACAACGAATGAGTACGCAGCTTTTAGAACAATTGGGTCAAGCAGGTGTAGCAATGGCTGTAGGAAATAAAAGTGCAGAAACTCAACAATTAGCGATGCAAGCTTATGGAGTTACTACACAATATGGTGTAACGTTGCCATTTAGTAGAAGTAATGAAACCGAAGCCGACAAAATAGGATTAACTTTAATGGCAATTGCAGGTTATAATCCAGACCAAGCTATCGTCTTTTGGGAACGAATGTCTGCTAATTCGGGAGGGCAAGCTCCACCAGAATTTGCAAGTACACACCCTTCTGATGCTACCCGAATTGCAGCACTTAAGGCACTACTTCCGCAAGCTAAAGCCGAAGCTGCTAAATTTGGAGTAGTATTTAAATAATTCCAAAAACTAAAAAATAATTATATTTGAAGTTGTCATTTTTTTTTGGCAACTTTTTTAATTTTTACTTGTAATTAATTATGAATTTGATAGCAGTAATTTAGTATTTTTGACAAAAAAAATTAAGTTATGCAAGAAGCATCTTTTCAAGGTTTAATAGAAGATATTTTTCTTTTTTTAATTATCTATTATGTAATTAAGTTTTTAGTACGTTTGTTTTTACCTCTTTTAGCAAAAAAA
>CAISUR010000141.1 GCA_903888655.1 uncultured Bacteroidota bacterium
CTTGATGCTATAGAAAGCGATGAGGTTCGGTTTAATACATTTGTTGAAATCAATGTTAAAGAACAAGTTTTCGATTTGGCCAAAACATCTATTGTTCAATCAGCATGGAAAAAAGGTCAAGATTTAACATTACACGGATGGGCATATGGATTAAACTCGGGCTATGTAACCGATTTGAATGTAAATATTAGTTCTAATAAAGATTTAGACAATGTTTATCAGTTAGTTTTTTAATCTTCTAAATTTTCATTAAAAGCAGAAGGTAATAATTGTGGTATAAATTTTATTAAAATTGGAAGCAACAACGAACCTCCAGGAAGTAAAAAGATGGTCAATGAAGGAACGCTTTTGCAAATGTCTAACAACTGTTTTTTCACTTTCTTTTTTTCTTCAGAAGATAAATCTCTTCGGGTAGATTGTTTTAATAAGTGCATCAATTCTTTACTTTCAACAATTTCTTTGGTCAATCGTTTTTGATTTCTTTTGATTAGAAGTTGAACGTTATTGGTAGTTTGTTCGTAAAAATGCTTAACCGGATTGGAATAGTTAAAATACTGAATTTCTTCTTTGTGTTTGGTGATGAATTCGTTGGTAGCAGCAATACTATTGGTTACAAAATCATCTGATATTTTAAGTGTTTCAGCCAATTTATGAAGAAAATAGACTTCATCATTTTCTAATATTCCATCACTCCAAAGTGCCAACCCTGTGATATCCAGTAAATAATATTTTTCTAAATCGTATTGAAAAGAGTCTAATGGTAACGATTCTAAATTTTGGATGTTAATTTTTGAAAATTTGGTATAACGAACCGAGGCTTCAAACAGTTTGATGAGTAAATCGTCGTGTTGCGTTTTTGAAGTTTTTATTTGAAGTGCTAACGAAACCAAACTCATAATGGTTTCTTCCATTCGCTTCAAATATTTATCGGGTAGTTTTCCTTCTTTCAAATAGCGACGAAAAGCCAACACATCAATAAATAGAAGCGCATTGGTAACTATGTGAGAAAAGTTTTTACTGATAATATCTTTATTGGTTTGAACACGTTCATCAATCAAACCTTCCAATTTGGAACTTTCAGATGAAGGCATGATTTTGTTTAGGAAACCAAAACCTTTCGGAGTAATTTCGCTATAAAATGCCATGGCTTTTGAAATAAAATCATCAGAATTGAAATGATTTAAAGTTTGGCAATAGGTGTCAAATAATGTTGTTAATAAAGCAACTTTACAGATTTCTTCGGTATTCCAATTCTTTATAGTTAAATCAGGTTTACTGCTAATAGTAATGATATGTCCGTAGATAAAACCTGTATTCCGGATGTTTTCATAGAACAGTAAACTATCCATGAAAGCAACATCGAACAAAGAATTTTGCTCCAGAAAGTATTTGTCTATCCAACCGTTTGCCGATGGGTTTATCATAACCTTAATTTGAACTACAAAGCTAGGGTTTTTGATGAAATTTAATCGGGATTTGCCATAATTTTAAATAAATCAGCATTGGAGGTTAAATACCGATTCTCTAATCCGATTTTAGAGAGTTGGGCACTGACTAAATTATTTTCTCTGGTATTGATTAGAAAAATAGAACTTTCTCCAAATGAAAACAAACGTTCTTCGGAAGCTAACATTACCGTATTGTCGTTCACTAATTCGGCGATTAATTTTCGTTGTTTTTCTAGCGATTTAAGCTCTGTTTGTTGGGCATTTATTTTGTTTTTCAACTGCACTTTTTCTAAATTCACGGCAAACTGACTGTCTTGGATTTTAAACTTTGTAAGTTGCAAACTGCCGCGTTCTTTTCTTAAAAACAATGGAAAATAGAAATTCAATCCCAATTTATAGTTGTTAAAATTTGTATTATTCCAGTAGTTGGGTTCAGATAAATAATGATACCCAATATCAATTTTAGGAAGCAACGAATTGGCTTTTAATTGGCGTTCAACATCTAATATTTCAATCTTGTTTTGTAAGGCATTTATTTTGGGATGATTTTCAATGGATGGTTGATCTACTAATAGTTCATTTGTTTTTAAGGTTTGTTGGATGGTGTTTTCTAAATTTTCTTCGGGATTGATGTCGTCTTGAAGTTCCATTGGCACATCGTTTTCTAGCCATAAAAAATTTGCTAATTCTAGCTTCGATTTGGCTAATTTTAACTTAGAATCTTCTAAACTCAGCAATCGATTGCGCACAATAATCTTAGCTTCTACCGAATCAATTGAAGGTTTATCACCATTTTGAATCAAACTTCTAATTCCGTTATAACGCAATTCAGCATTTTTTAAATACGATTCATATAGTTTTACTTCACTGTAATTTCGTTTCCAATTGAAATATGCCAACGAAGCATCATATAAAACTGAAATAGCGTTTATTTTGCGTTCGGCTTGACTCAATTTCAATTGAATTTTAGCCTTTCTCAAGTCGGACATTCTTTGATTAATAAACAAACCTTGTCCCAAAGGAATAGTAATTCCTAAGGATGTCAAACCTCTATTTGGAACCATATTTTCAGGATTGAGGTATATTCCTTCATTATTGTCAAAGCTCGCTTTCACTTCAATGCCATACCAAGTTGGGATTTTAAAACTGCTGTTGAGTAACGAATAGTATTCTTTATCCTTAAATTGTTTTTTATCGTAATCGATTTCAATTTTAGGATCAAATCCACCACGTGCCATCATCAAATTAGCTTGAGCAGCACTTATGTTGAGATTGGCACTTTTTACCAAAGGATGGTATTTTTTTACAAATCCTAAATACTCGTTATAAGAAAGTTCTTTTAGATTGGAATTTTGACCCGAACAAAAACAACTGAACCATAAAAATGCAATAACGTATTTCATTATTTTTTCTCTTTAGAAGTTTTATTTTTTGGTTGATAATAGTTGGGCGGAAAGCCGTTTAACGTTCTCCATATTTCAAACCAAACCGGAACATTGTCTAATAAAGCCAACGTTTTAGCTCCAGAACCCATACTGATTTGCTTTGGCCACGGCGCTTCTTCTTGATCGGGAGCAATTAAAATTCGAAATTTACCATTGTCGCTAATAAAGTTCTCTACAGCCACAATTTTTCCGCCAAAAGTACCATACGACATGTTGGGCCATCCCGAAAACACGATGGTTGGCCATCCGTCAAACCAAACTCTTACTTTTTCTCCTTTGTGGATTAAAGGCAAGTCATTTGGATTCACAAAAGTTTCCACCGCAATGTCGTATTTTGAAGGCATAATGCTAACTATTTCAGTGCCTTCTTTAATTGTTTCACCAATTCCCGATTGAATGGCTCGATTCACATAGCCACTTTGCGGTGCTTTGATGAAATACATTCCATTTCTAATTTTATAATTGTTGTATTGATTTTCGAGTTTGTTAACTTGTGCTTTGGTATCGTATTGATTGCTCAGAGCGGTATATTGTTCGCCTCGTGCTTTAGATGATTTTTCATTGTATTCGGCGGCAATTCGATTGACTTCTACTTTGGCATTAATTAATTCGTTTTCACTACTAATAAATTTATTTTCTTGGGTAATGATCTTGGCCTCAATTTCTTGAAGTTTTAATCGTTTTTCTTCCACATCGGTTAGTGGTTTTAAACCTTCTTTATTTAAAGTAATCGATCGGTTAAATTGGGTTGTTGCAATTTTAAGTTGTGTTCGAACCGCCACCAAATCCATACTATCACTTTTGACTTTTAAAAAACCTTGACGGATTTTGTTTTTGGCTTGTTGCAGTTTTAGTTTTTTTTCATTTTCAATAGCCGCCATTTGACTGGATAAGGAAACCACTTTGCCACCATAAGATTGCTGCGTCATTTTTTTGGCATCCACTTGATTTTTAGTGTTTTCCATTAAATTAGGATCAAGGTAATCTTCCTTTATTTCAGAAATGTATAAAATGGTATCGCCTTTTTGTACAAAATCACCTTCTTTTACGTACCATTTTTCAATTCGTCCAGCAATAGCGGTTTGAACGGTTTGTGGGCGTTGATCGGGTTTTAATGTGGTTACCGCACCAGAACCCGAAATGTTCTGTGTCCAAGGTAAAAACAAAATGAGCAAACAAAGGAGTGAAACTCCCAAAATAATTCGGTTTAAGATTTTGTAATGCGGTCGGTTTTGCAAGTTTTTTACCGTATTGAATTGTTCAATATTTTCGGTAATTGGATTTTTAGATGAAATATTGAGCATGATTAGTTGTTTTTGGTATCAGAAATTATGGTGCCATTTTTCATGTGAATAACGCGTTGGATTTTTTCTTTCCAATACGGATTTTTAGACGATACGATTACCGTCCATTTGTTGGATGTATCTGTAATAAAATCGATAATTGCTCTTGCAGACGAATCGTCCATTTTATCTAATGGATCTTCATAAAATAAAATTCTAGGTTTGTTAATAATGCTTCTCGCTAATAGAATTTTTTGAGCATTAGAAGACGATAACTGTCTGCCCTCAGGAAATATTTTGGTATTCAAACCTTCGGGTAATGATTTGATAAAAGTGCCTAAATGCACGCTTTCAATCGCCCACTTAATTTCGTCATGTGAAATCAGTGGATTATTAAAAGTGATGTTTTCTAAAATAGTGCCTTCAAAGGGTGTTTCGCCATTAATTATGGTACTAATTTGAGATCGATACAGCGTTAAATCTATTTTTCTGTAGGTATCATCGTTAATGTATAAAGAGCCCGATGTGGGTTGTAATAGTCCAGAAAGCAATCGAATTAAGGTTGTCTTTCCGGAACCATTTTCACCTTCTAATAGTATTTTTTCATTCGGATTAATTTTTAAATTGATTTGATCAATAATCACATCATTAGAATCTGGAAATTGGTAGGAGACTTTTTCCATTTCTAAAGCCATGTTAGTGAAGCAAAAATCGTTTGGAGTGGCTGTTGTATCTTCTGTTTTTAAATCGGATACTTGCCCAATTTTTTCTATAGAAGTCAGTACATCATAAAAAGTTTCCAATCCGGTTATGATTTTTTCTACGGAATTGATAACCAATAAAATGATAATTTCGGCAGCCACAAATTGACCAATGTTCATTTGTTGATTGAGTACTAAAAAACCACCTATAAACAACAAACTTGCCGTAATTAGAACTTTAAAAATGATCAGTTGAATGAATTGTCTTTTTAAAACGCCAAAATGTTTTTCACGATAGTTAAGATATTCTCCAACCAAATAATCGTTTTTGGTTAAGGCGAATTCAAAAGTATCTTTTCGTCTAAAACTAAAGTTATTTCGCGCCAATTCTTGCAACCAGCCTACCACTTTATATTTGTATTTGGATTCTTTTAAGCTGGTGGAAAGTCCCGATTTATAAGAGAATTTAAAAATAGAATAGAGTAGTATCATCAATAATATTCCGAAAAAAATAAAGAACGGATGGTACAGCGATAATAAAATAATTCCAAAAGTAATTTGAAGTAAGGCGGTTGAAAAATCAATCAATAATTTCGATGTTCCTTTTTGAATCGTAATGGTATCAAAGAAGCGATTGGCCAACTCTGGCGGATATTGGTTATAGAATTCTTCAAATTTGATTTTGGGCAACCGATAGCCGAATTCAAAAGACGATCGAACAAATATTTTTTGTTGAAGATTTTCGGTTATTCGCAATTGCATTAAAGAAAGAATTCCCACCAATGCGACACCAAAAACTACTATAATAACGAGTACAATCCAGGAAACGCTAACTTGTCCAGATTGTATTAAATTTACTATAGCTTGAATTCCTAATGGAAGTGATAAACTCACTAAACCGGCAAAAATGGCATAGAAAAACAATTGCGAAATGTCTTTTCTATCCAATTTTAAAAAGCTAAAAAAGCGTTGTAAAGGCGATTGTGTTGTCATTTAGGATAAGGTTTTTTCTAGAATATTGATGTAAAAATCGGTTGGTGATAAACTTTCATTACAATTAGTAATGGTTTTTAAGTGGTCTTTTAAAAAATGTTGGTGTAAAGCACCTTCGACGATAGAAGACGCTAAACTTTTTGCAAAGCCGTATTCGGGATTTACTTCATGAATCATATCAATAATTCGATTAATGACTCTTTTGTAAACCAAAAAGAAGCCAATTTTATTCTCTTCGTCAATTTCTTTGGTTAAAAGGGTTTTGGTAAATTCGGCGATGATAATTTTATTCAGAGTGGCTTCATTGATGTGTAACGTATTGGAATCGTCTTCAATTTTTTCGGTAACAATCGCAATGGCTTTGTATAGTTTTTCTTTCGGATTGTTGATATTATTAGTTTCAAAAACCAAACGATATTCGATCCAAGCCCAATACCAAGAGGATAAATACAAGAGCAATTTGTGCTTGCTTTCAAAATAGCGGTAAATCGAACTTTCATTAGAACCAATTCGTTCTCCTAATTTTTTAAAGGTGAAATAATCAAAACCAATTTCATCGATTAAAATGATACTGTGTTCAATGATTTTTTTTCCTAAGTCAGACGTTTCCGGATTTTTAACATACAATTTGTCATTAACTGTAATAACAATATTGGACAGCATAGTTTGCATAAAATGATATTATTTTATGCAAAAATAATAGTATTACTATTAATAATGAAATTTTAACTTTTAATTTTGTTTTAGGCTAAAAAAAAGCCCCAAAAGGGCTCGTATAAAATTTAGTTAACACCTTAAATCTATTTTACTTGAGAATTAAATCTTTGGCTGGGCTTCTATTTTTGTTATAGAAAAAAACTTTAGATTTATATCTGTAAGCTATTTTTTAAATAAAAACTCCAAAGGAATATTAAGGCGTTTATTCCAAGATTTCTCGCTGTGGTCGGCACCTTCGTACTTTTTTGTCATCCAGTTTTTGGTTGTAAATCCTTTTGTATTCATAATTTCATCTACTTTTATTTGAAGAGGTTCGTACATTGCATCTAAAGTTTCTGTTCCA
>CAISUR010000142.1 GCA_903888655.1 uncultured Bacteroidota bacterium
AATTAGAAACAAAATAGTATCAAGAGTATTTGCAACAGTTAACAGAGGAACTCCGTATGTAGAAATGAATAAATTTTTAGCTTAAAAATTTGGATTTGATCTTGGAATGCGGCTTTAAGAAGTGGCGATGAACCAAGACCAAGCCTTTACAAATATAGACAAAACTTTTAATTAAAAACCTTTCCAATTTCAAATAAATCCCCAGCCACGCCATTTCTTGAAACCGCTGTTAGTGGCAGTTATTCTTCTGGATTTAATTTTTCGCTTTCTAATTCTTCATTTTCTACTAAATTTTTTACATCAACTCTATAGAAATCTGTTCGTCCGTTATCTAATGAATAGAATTTAACTTGAAGTTTTGCATATAAATCAATAGTGAATATCATTTTCATTCTTGCTTCTCCAGCGGGTAATTTTGGTAAACCTCGAATAACAACTCCACCAGCTAAACCATTTATTCCTTTATTAGGCATTTGCTTATTCTGATTTGCAAATTCTTTATCTCCATAATAAATTATACTTTTACAAGCAACTTGTTCATTTTCTATTGTTTTTAATTCTCTCGTTATAGTTATTGGGAGTAGAGTTCCTTTTTCTACACCTACCAAATATTGATTATCTTTAATTCCTGCTCCAATAGAGCAAATTAATTTCCTTTTTTCATAAAGGTTTAATTTTACCGCTTCTTTTTGAACACTAATATTTTCTGGTGAAATTTTAAATGCTTCTTGAACAATTTCAGGTCTATTAGTTGCTTTTGCTTCGTAAATAATGTCGTTTGCAAGATATTCACGAGAATTTAGTCCATTAAATTCGTCAATTTCAAATTTTGTTAGTTTGGTAACTTTATCAACTATTTCAAGACCATTTTTTAAATTGTCAAATTCTGTTCTAAATGCTTTAACAGTTTCTTCTTCATTTTTGATTAAAAGAATATTCTCATTATTTTTGCTTTCCGCAAAATAAGTCCAGTTGTAAGAACCATTTATCAACACTTTTCCATCAATTACGCAAAATTTATTATGCATTGGATTGTCTGCATCTGAAAAGTACAATTCTCCACCCAAATCAATAAACTTTTGAAAATTTAAACCGTTTTCTCGATTATTTATAAAGTCATTATGAACGATTAATAATATTGAAACTCCATTTTCTCTTTTTTCACAAAGTTTTTCAAAAAGTTCGTGATTTGTAAACCAATAAATTGCTACAATGATTTCTTTTTCCGCTTGATTCAATTCGGACAAGATTTCTTTTCTGATGTTTTGGAAAAAAGGTTTTATCAATTTGTACGATTTTTTTTATAATTGCCACTAACTTATTTATAGAAGCCATAAAACGGCTCCAATCTATCCTTATTTGGTTTTATAAGTGCACGTTTTTATCTTTTTATCTTTTTCAAATATATTAAATTTTACTACTCCTTGTTCAATATTTTAGAAAAAGAGACAATGTAGTTTAACAAGGATATTTCATGTTTTTTTGATTTACTAATCTGTCAATTAAAAAGGCTCCTACAATTTTCTCCTTGCCTGTCAAGGCTTTAAGCACCTTGTTACGTTTAACTTTTTCAGAATAAGAAACAGTTGCTTTTTCGCTATTGATTTTGGCAATACTATTTTTTTACTTTTGTACTTTGATTTCAATTATTGTAGAACAGTTGTAACTATATTTTATTTATTGACTTGGAATTTATTACTTTCCAATACAGAAATTAGCAAAAATATTGCCTAACAATTCGTCATTAGTGACTTCGCCAGTGATTTCGCCAAAGTAGTATAGCGCCTGACGAATATCTATTGCCATAAGGTCGGAAGGAAGATTGGAATTCAACCCAAATTTTACTTTTTGTATTTCTTCTAGTGCTTTCAGTAAGGAATCGTAATGTCTTGTATTGGTCACTATTGTTTCGTTATTTCGTAACGCTCCAGTGTTTACAAAAGACAGTAATTGATTTTTTAGTTCGTCTATTCCTTCTTTGTTTTTTGCACTCAACAAAATTTGTTTCACGTTTAACGTTTCAAGTTGTTTCAGCAGTTCTAACTTTTGTTCACTAGAAATTAAATCTACTTTATTTACTACAACTACTAAAGGTTTTAGGGGATATTTGTTTTTTACTTTCTCAATTTCATTAACATATTCTAAACCTGAAACTTGAAACTTGATACTTTCAAACAAATACAGAACCACCTGTGCTTGCTCTATCTTTTCAAAAGTCTTTTTAATTCCGATACTTTCTACTACATCAATTGTTTCGCGTATTCCTGCTGTATCGATGAATCTAAATCCAATGCCATCAATGACCAATTCGTCTTCAATGGTGTCGCGAGTCGTTCCAGCAATATCCGAAACAATAGCGCGTTCTTCGTTCAATAAAGCATTTAATAAAGTGGATTTTCCAACATTGGGTTCGCCAACAATGGCGACGGGAATTCCATTTTTAATAACGTTTCCAACAGCAAATGAATCAATTAATCGTTTTAAAACAAATTCGATTCGGTTTAGTAATTCATAAAATTGGGTGCGGTCGGCAAATTCTACATCTTCTTCGGCAAAGTCTAATTCTAATTCTATTAATGAGGCAAAATTTAAAAGTTCTTCTCTTAACTTGGCAATTTCGTCACTAAAACCGCCACGCATTTGTTGCATCGCAATTTGATGACTGGCTTCATTGTCACTCGAAATTAAATCGGCAACGGCTTCGGCTTGAGATAAATCAAGTTTTCCGTTTAAAAAAGCGCGGAGTGTAAATTCACCTGCTTGTGCCATACGGCAGCCTTTTCGGAGTAATAACTGAATGATTTGTTGTTGGATATAGGTTGAACCATGGCACGAAATCTCAATGACATGTTCACCAGTGTAGGAATTTGGATTTTTAAAAATGGAAACCAAAACTTGATCATATACTTTGGTGTCTTCTATAATGGTTCCGAGGTGGATGGTATGGGTTTTTTGTTGTGATAGGTCTTTTCCTGAAACCGATTGAAATACTTGCGAAGCAATAGTAATTGCATCATTACCTGACATTCGAATTATGGCAACGGCGCCAGCACCCGAAGAAGTAGCTAAGGCAACAATAGTATCAGTATAGATCATAATCAGTTTTTTAGAGGCACAAAGATACCAATATTTTTTAACGGTTGATTGTCGGTTGTCGGTTGGCAGTTGTGAATTTTAGGTTTTAGGTGGTGAGTTATGAGCTTATGAGGTTATAGTGAGCTGACCACTGACCATTGAGGACTTATTATACAAGTTTATAAGGTGATGAGGTGATGAGGTTATAACGAGCTGAACACTAGCGACTGACCACTGCCAACCGCCCACTAAGGTTATAGGCTTTTAAAACCCGTTACCAACATCATCATAAAGTTAAATATTTGTAAATATGACGATTATCATATTTTTAAGCAGATTATTAGGATTACTTTTACATAAAATAACCAATACTTTTATAAAATGAAAAAGATTTTAGTTCCAACTGATTTTTCTGTCATTGCCACCAATGCGTTTGAGCACGCTTTGGGTTTGGCAAAATTGGTTCATGGCGAGTTGATTTTATTGCATACCTATGAATTGCCTATTATAGACAATCAATTTGCAATTGAGAACTATAAACAAGTTTTTGATTCCGTCGGATTAGCAAATTTTGATCGATTTAAAAATGAA
This sequence comes from uncultured Bacteroidota bacterium, assembly GCA_903888655.1. GTDB lineage: Bacteria > Bacteroidota > Bacteroidia > Flavobacteriales > Flavobacteriaceae > Flavobacterium. The sequence continues at coordinate 3,667 of CAISUR010000142.1, forward strand.
ATTCCAAAGCTGCGTAAAATTGCTTCCGAACAGGGTGGAGAACATATTAAAATAAGCCATATTTTGATGGATGGCGATTTGCTCAATAATGCCAAAAAAATCATTGATGAAGATCATATTGATTATGTAGTTATGGGAACTTCGGGCGCTAGTGGCTGGAAAGAAATGTTTTTAGGAACCAATACTGGGGAAGCAATATCCAATATTAGGGTACCGGTTTTGAGTGTCCCAGAAAGCGCCAAATACACTAAAATAGAAACCATTGGGTTTACCACAAGATATCGAGAAAAAGACAAAGTTGCCCTAAGTAATGTACTTAAAATAGCTAGACTAGCTGGTGCGTTGGTAAAATGTTTGTATGTGCAAACTAAAGATTCTGATAATACCAAAGCAACCTTCAAAGCGTGGGAAGACCATTTTAAAAACGAACCGGTTCAGTTTTTTATTCTTCCGAGTGAGGAGGTCAATAGCACGATAGCGCAATTTATCGACCATCAAAACATTGATGTATTAGCCATGCTTACTTATAAACGCAATTTCTTTCAGTGGATGTTTACCACGAGTTTTACCGAAAAAATGTCGTATCACTGCACGATTCCCATACTCGCCATGCACGAGTGAAAAATTAGCACAGATTCACAGATACAGTATAAATTTACTTAAAATCTGTGAATCTGTGGCTACAATGAATTATCTAGCGTTATAAACCTCTAAAGCTTCTTTCAGAATCGCTACCGAACGCACTAAATCTTCTTTTTTCAATACATAAGCAATGCGCACCTCATTCAATCCTACATTTGGAGTAGAATAGAACCCTGCCGCAGGAGCAACCATAACGGTTTCGCCATTAAAGTCGTAAGATTCTAAAAGCCATTGTGCAAAATTATCGGCATTGTCTACAGGGAGTTGCGCGATGCAGTAAAAAGCCCCTTTAGGAGTTCCTACTTTTACACCCTCAATTTTTTGTAATTCAGCGATTAAAATATCGCGTCGTTCTTTATATTCTTCAATGACTTCGGTAAAATAACTTTGTGGTGTTTCAAGAGCCGCTTCACTGGCAATTTGAGCAAATGTTGGCGGACTCAAACGCGCTTGTGCAAATTTCATTGCCGTTGCCATTACTTCTTTGTTTTTAGAAACAATGCACCCAATTCGAGCACCACACATACTATATCTTTTGGAAACAGAATCAATCATAATCGCATGTTCTTCAATGCCTGGTACATTCATAACAGAATGATGTTTCTCATCAGCATCATAAATAAACTCGCGATATACTTCATCGGCAATCAAAAACAAATCATATTTCTTAACGATAGCCGCTAATTGTTGGATTTCTTCGTGAGAATATAAATAACCCGTTGGATTTCCAGGATTACAAATTAGAATGGCTTTGGTTTTGGGAGTAATTAATTTTTCAAAAGCAGCAATAGGAGGTAAGGCAAAGCCTTCTTCGATAGTTGAAATTACAGGGACTACTTTCACACCCGACGCAGTAGAAAAACCATTATAATTGGCATAAAATGGTTCTGGAATAATGATTTCATCGTCAACATCCATTGTGCTTCCCATGGCAAACAATAAGGCTTCTGAACCACCAGTAGTAATAATGATATCAGCCACTTCAATCGGCAGTCCATGCGTTTTATAATAGTCAGATAGTTTGGTTCTATAACTTTCAAAACCCGCAGAGTGACTGTATTCTAAGACTTTAATATCTGCATTTTTAACTGCATTTAACGCTACTTCTGGCGTTTTAATATCGGGTTGACCAATATTTAAGTGATAAACTTTATTTCCTTTTTTCTTTGCAATGTCGGCATAAGGTACCAATTTTCTAATTGGCGATTCTGGCATTTGTGCTCCTTTGTGTGAAATTTTTGGCATGATAAAAAATTTAGTGATGCAAATTTGCGATTTTTTTATCACATATTATATCTAAAGTGCAATTGTAAGTCAACTATTTTCTTAAATTTATGAAAAATTTAATTTGAAAAAATCAATCCTTTTTGGTTTCCTTCTGTTTTTTTGTGCGCAAGTGATTTACGGACAAGAAGGCTTTCATTTTGATACCAACAAGAATAAAATTACCATTCCTTTTCAATTCATCAATAATTTAATTATTATTCCCGTTTCGGTTAATGGAGTTTCGATGAATTTTCTTTTGGATACAGGCGTTGAAGAGACGGTCTTATTTAGTCTTGATGATACCAATGAAGTAAGTTTTTCAAAATTAGAAAAAATCAAAATAAGAGGGTTGGGTAGCAATGCCGATTTTGACGGCTTCAAGTCGGTACATAATAATTTGGTTATCAATAACTACATTGATTTAAATCACGATATTTATTTAGTTTTAGATCAAAATATTACTATTTCTTCTCAAGTTGGATTTCCTGTTAATGGCATTCTGGGGTACCATTTTTTTAAAAATCATATGGTTAAGATTAACTATGCGACCACTACAATTACTATTTTTCGCAACGCTGTTAAAGGATTGAAGCACGTTCGAAGAAACTATGTGAAAATGCCTTTGGAACTCATTAATAATAAACCTTATATTATCGGTACATCGTCCTTCGAGGGACAACAAAGTTCTTTTAGTGCAAAATTCTTGCTCGATACGGGTAATTGCGACGCCTTATGGTTTTTTAAGCAAAATGATAGTCGAATTAATATTCCAAAGAAAACTATTGAAGATTTTCTTGGTATTGGTTTCAGCGGAGAAATTTTTGGAAAAAGAGGTAAAATTATGGGACTAGAACTTAGTAAATTCAAATTTTCAAATCCGATAGCAGCTTTTCCAGACACTATTGCCACTTGTAATTTGGATAAAAATATAGGTAGAATTGGGTCAATAGGTTCCGAAATAATTCGCCGCTTTACGATGGTATTGAATTATAAAGCTAATGAAGTGTATTTTAAGAAAAACCACCATTTTGACGACCCGTTTCATTTCAATATGTCTGGAATAGAAATTCAGCACAAAGGCTTGCAATGGATTTCTTCGAGTTATGAAGACAATCCAACTTTAAGTAATAATCTTTTTAAATCAAGTGGCGAAAAAATAATAAACAATCTCAAATATCGATTTGAATTAAAACCTATTTACGTCATTACCAACATTCGGAAAAATTCACCAGCAGCTATTGCAGGTCTCCAAAAAGAAGATATTATAGTGACTATTGATAAAAAAAACGCCTACAATTTTACCTTGCAAGAAATCAATGAGTTATTGAAATCCGAAGAGGGTAAACTCATTGAAATTGAAATTGATCGGAATGGCAAGACACTTAAATTCAAAATACAGCTCCAAGAGGTTTATTGAAAGCGTATTGTAAATGACTATACATAAACCTAAAATTTAACAATTGTTTTGTTGTTAACTATTAATCAGTTTAGATGTATTTTGTAGAAATACTAAAATTACAAGCGCATTATTCTTAAAGTTCCACTAACTATTACTTTCAAATACGGTACCTTATTAGTTCTTTAATAAGTGTGATTTATGTAATATTTGACTTTATTTATGTAACACCTTTTCCACTACAAATTACAACTTTGTCTTACTGTAATTTTAAAGTTTATAATTGACTTAAAAAACGTTTCTATGAAGTTATTCATTAAATATATGGTTAGTACGCGATGTAAGATGGTTGTAAAAGAAGAACTTAAAAAGATAGGCCTTCATTTTATCATTGTTGATTTGGGCGAAATAGAAATCATGGAAAACATATCTGAAGACAAACGAGCCTTATTAAGAAAGGGATTAGCGAATTCTGGATTGGAATTAATGGATGACAAAAAAGCCATTTTGATAGAGAAAATTAAGAATGTCATTATTGAAATGGTTCACTATTCAGAGGAAATGCCAAAAGTAAATTATTCGGATTATATCAGTGAAAAACTTCATCACGATTACACCTATTTATCTAATATTTTCTCGGAAGTAAAAGGCATGACCATTCAACAATTCATAATTACGCACAAGATCGAACGAGCCAAAGAGTTATTGCTCTATGACGAATACAATCTCACCGAAATATCTTATAAACTTAATTATAGCAGCGTAGCGCATTTATCCAATCAGTTTAAAAAAGTGACGGGTTTGACTCCTTCTCATTTTAAAAAATTAAAAGAAAAACGAAGAAATCCGATAGAAGAAATAGGAGATGAATTATTATGAATAAGAAAGAAAATCATTATGCTCGTAGCTTGATAGAAGCTAGTTTAGATCCCTTGGTAACCATCAATATTAATGGAAAAATCACGGATATGAATGAAGCTACTGTTACTATAACTGGACTTACTCGCGAGGAACTTACTGATTCAGATTTTTTTGATTATTTTACTGAACCTCAACAAGCACGTGAAGTATATCAAGAAGTTTTTGCAAAAGGTTCAGTTGCCGATTCGCCTTTGACATTGCGTCATACAGGGGGAAAATTGACCGACGTTTTATTTAATGGCTCGACCTATAAAGATGGTGCAGGAAATGTTCTTGGTGTAGTCATTGTTGCACGCGATATTGCAGAACAAAAGTGGGCTTTAGATTTAAGGGCTGCCAATAAAGAATTAGCAAATCAGAATAAAGAAAAAGAAAAACGTGAAGCCGAATTAGTTATTGCTAATAGAGAACTTAATTTTCAAAATAAAGAAAAAGAAAAGCGCGCATCAGAATTAACTATCGCAAATAAAGAATTGATTTACCAAAATAATGAAAAAGAAAATCGAGCTGCCGAATTGATAATTGCTAATAAAGAATTAGCATTTCAATCAGACGAAAAAATAAATCGTGCCAACGAATTAGTCATTGCCGATAAAGAGCTTAACTTTCAAAACCTAGAAAAAGAAAAACGAGTAGTTGAAAATAAAGCATTAGAAGCTTACAATTATTCTTTAAAATTAGCTTCACAATATTCGTTAAGTTTGATAGAAGCTAGTCGTGATCCATTATTTACTATAAGTTTGGATGGCAAAATTACCGACACCAATCAAGCCTCTGTTCGTGTTACCGATGTTACTAAAGAAAATTTAATTGGTTCTGATTTTATAAATTATTTCACAGAACCCGCTCTTGCCAAAAAAGGATATGAAGAAGTGTTTTCAAAAGGTTTTGTAGAAGACTATCCGTTGACATTAATTGATGGTAAACAAACTTGTGTCTTATTTAACGGTTCTGTTTATAAAGATGCTCATGATAATGTCATTGGTGCTGTGGTGGTAGCACGAGATATTACCGAGCAAAAAAAAGCCGAAAAAGAACTTATCGAAGCCAAAGCCTGTGCCGAATTAGCCACCAAAATTGTCGAGGAAGCTTTAATAAAAGCAGAAGATGCCACAAGAATTGCAGTCGATTCGGTAAAAGCGAAACAGCAGTTCTTATCCAACATGAGTCATGAAATTCGCACCCCGATGAATGCGATAATCGGATTTACTAAAGTGGTTTTAAAAACAGAGTTAACCGTCAAGCAAAAGGAATATCTCGAAGCTATAAAAATTAGTGGCGATGCTTTAATTGTGCTAATCAATGATATTTTAGATTTAGCTAAAGTAGATTCCGGTAAAATGTCATTTGAGAAAGTACCTTTTAAAATGTCAAAATCTATTGCGGCAATGATGCACTTATTTGATATTAAAAGTCAAGAAAAAAATGTGCTATTACTCAAAGAATACGACGAAAATATTCCAGAAATTGTTGTTGGTGACCCTGTTCGATTGCATCAAATTATTTTAAATTTAGTGAGTAATGCAGTTAAGTTTACCATTCAAGGAAAAATCATTGTTAGCGTTACGTTAGTTCAAGAAACAGCACAAGAGGTAGTTATTGAATTTGCGGTTTCTGATACCGGTATTGGCATTATTGAATCTAAAATAGAACGTATTTTTGAAAATTTTCAGCAAGCTTCAAGTGGCACTTCTCGAATTTATGGCGGAACTGGACTTGGTTTGGCGATCGTGAAACAATTGGTTGAAGGACAAGGCGGAACTTTACAGGTAAAAAGTATCATTAATGAGGGTTCTATCTTTAGCTTTCGATTGCCTTTTCAAAAAACTAATGAAAGTATTGAAACTGTTGAAGAAATTATTTCTTTGGAAACCAGTTTTCAATATATCAGTGTTTTAGTGGTCGAAGATATTGCGCTAAATCAATTATTAATGCGAACCTTATTGGATGATTTTGGGTTTAATTGCGACATCGCTGCTAATGGTAAAATTGCTATCGAAAAATTGAAGTTAAAACACTATGATATTATTTTGATGGATTTGCAAATGCCTGTAATGAACGGATTTGAAACTACAGAATACATTAGAAAAGAACTAAATTCTAATGTGCCAATTGTAGCTTTAACAGCTGATGTCACTACTGTTGATTTACAGAAATGTAAAGCAGTGGGGATGAATGATTATGTTTCTAAACCCATTGACGAACGTTTGCTACACAGCAAAATAATTGGAATTTTAAAAAAAATGGATGAAAATAACCAAGAAATAGCCATTCATAAAAATGATGTCAAGCCAAGATGTATTGATTTGAATTACTTGAATCAACGCACAAAATCTAATCCTAAATTAATGACAGAGATGATTTTATTATATCTGGAGCAAACACCTCCTTTGATAGAAAGTATGCGATTAAGTTTTGATCAAAAAGATTGGAGAACATTACATGCAACGGTGCATAAAATGATACCGTCATTTTCTATCGTTGGAATCAATCAAGATTTTGAACTTATGGCAAAGAAAGTAAAAGATTTTGCCAACATACAATCTGAGGAAGATTTAATTCCCAATATGGTATTGCAACTAGAAAATATTTGTATCCAAGCTTGCCGCGAATTAGAAGAAGAATTGTTGATTATTAAAAATTTAAACTAATGAAAACAGAATCTAAAATAAAAATATTCCTTGTAGATGATGATGCTTTGTTTCTTAAATCGTTAGAAATTGAGTTTCTAATTCAGGCTGATTTTGATATTCAAACATTTGCAACAGGAGAATTGTGTGTTGAAAGGCTTGAAGAACAACCCGATATCATCATTCTTGATTTTCATCTTGACGGCATTACAAAAAATGCTATGAATGGCTTGGAAACTTTAGACAAAATTAAAATTTATAATGATAAAATACCTGTTATAATGTTATCTTCGCAAGATAAAATTGAAGTAGCAATTCAATGTATGCATCATCATGCAACCGATTATGTGGTGAAAAGTGAAACTGCTTTTTTTAGACTTAAAAAAATTATTACATCAATTTTACACACTCAAAAAATCGAGAAACAACTCTACTGGTACATGAATAAAATGTAATTAAGTAATTCATATAACTTTATTATTTTATAGTGTAACTGTTGAGGATAAAATTAAAATAACCTTTGTATACAATTTTTATTGAAACATTCTTAAACTATACATAATTACAAATTAGTAAAATGAAAAAGTCTATCGACACTACCGAATTAGAAAAAGGTAAAACCCACATTGTAGTTGAAATTGTAGAATATATGC
>CAISUR010000143.1 GCA_903888655.1 uncultured Bacteroidota bacterium
ATATTAGATATTAGATATTAACTTTTATGTTTTAAACGAAAAGCTGTGCAAAGATAAAAAATAACCCGAAAGTTCAATTGAAGTTTCGGGCTAATCATTTAATCAAATTTCTAATCAATCAACATTATCGTGTAAGAACGAATTATTAGAACGTAACTGCATATCATCATTACTGTCGGTTCCTAAAGACATTCTTGAATTGTTATTTAAATTTCTATTTTCAGTTAAATCAACACCCAACCTTTTGTAAGCGGGTTCTTTTTCTAATTCTTCTACACGAGAAGGATTATTATGGAATTTATAATTGAAGTCTTTAAGTTTGCGTCTTCTTTCATCTGCACGCAATTTTAAGGTTTCTTCAATAGTCATTTCAACTGGAGAAATATCATCGGTGTGTGTAGCATAAGTAGGTTTTGAAGGTTCAGCCACTTTCATGGTAAAATTTAAGGATTCTTCTATTGGCTCTTGCTCCACTATTGCTGCTGGTTTAGACCCCAATAAATCATTCTCTATTTCCATATACTCTTCTAAAGAATATTTAATAATTCCATTTTCATTCAATTCTGTTACTGGAACAAACTCGATTGGTTCATTAACTTTTATGTCTTTGGTTTCTGATGACAAATCAAAAATGATTCTTTCATCCTCCATTCTATTTTCAACTGGTTTAGCAATAGGTAATTCAAATGAAAAAGTTATCTGTTCTTCTTCTTTAGCAAAAAGTTGAGGCTCACTATTTGTTTGATTATTTACAGTTGGAGTTGTAAAGGTAAAATCGATGTCTTTAATAGGAGAAACAATTTCAAAAGTAACGTCTAAATTACGAATGAATTCGTTCATAGCAATTAAATCGCTTTCTTGCTTAGCAGCAACAATTGGTTGAACTTTTATTTCATCTTCAATCAATTCAAATACAATTTTTTCTTCGATAATTTCGGCAGTGACTTCAATGGGTGTCTCTACCTTCGACTGAAAAAAATCAACTGGTTTTTGAGTTAAATCACTAACTAATTTTTGTTCATCTTCTAATGAGTGAATTATTTTCTTTGGTTCAGTATTTACAATTTCGTTCTGTTGTTCTACATTAAAACCAGTGGCAATGATGGTAACTGCGATAGCGTCTCCATGAGATTCGTCTTCGCCAACCCCCATAATGATGTTCGCATTAAATCCTGCTTCTGTTTGAATGTGATCATTGATTTCTCCGATTTCATCAATCGTGATTTCACTAGTACCTGAAACGATAAGCAACAATACGTTTTTAGCGCCCGAAATTTTATTATCATTTAATAAAGGAGAATCTAGTGCAGAAATAATAGCTTCTTTTGCTCTATTTTCACCGCTGGCAATAGCCGAACCCATGATAGCTGTCCCACTATTAGCTAGAACTGTTTTAGCATCCTTTAAATCGATGTTTTGAGTGTAGTGGTGAGTTATTACTTCTGCAATACCGCGAGAGGCTGTAGCTAAAACTTCATCCGCTTTTGAGAAGCCTGCTTTAAAGCCTAAGTTTCCATATACCTCTCTTAATTTATTATTATTGATAACGATTAATGAATCTACTTGTTTTCTTAATCGTTCTACGCCAGCTAATGCTTGATCTTGACGCACTTTTCCTTCAAATTGAAAAGGAATGGTAACGATACCAACTGTTAATATGTCTCGCTCTTTAGCCAATTGAGCAATAACTGGAGCTGCACCAGTTCCTGTTCCTCCTCCCATTCCCGCAGTAATGAAAACCATCTTGGTATTGGTGTCTAACATGTTCTCAATATCGGCAATACTTTCAATAGCAGATTGCTGTCCTACATCAGGATTTGCTCCAGCTCCTAAACCTTCTGTTAGGTTGACACCTAATTGAATTTTATTGGGCACCGGACTATTTTGTAATGCTTGAGAATCGGTATTACAAACGATAAAATCTACCCCTTTGATTCCTTGTTTAAACATGTGGTTGATTGCGTTGCTTCCCCCGCCACCAACACCGATAACTTTAATAACATTTGATTGATTCTTTGGTAAATCAAATGAGATGCTTCCAAATTCTGAGTTGCTCATCATACTATTTTGGTTTTTCTTTACCCCAACCCTCTCTGCAAGAAAAAGAGATGAAATCTGTTTAATTTATATATTCTTTATTGTGGTTTTGTTATAATCTAAATCTAATATTTTAATCTTCTATTAAACTATTCTGCATTGTCTAAAAAGTCCTTGATTTTATCTACATACTTATCAAAAAATGATCTTCGTATTTTGTTTTCTGTAGTTTCAATTTCTCTTTCAACTTTGTTTACTGCTTTTGTTTCTTCAATTTCTTGAATGGGAGTTTCAATTGGTTCTTCAACAACAGGTCTAACAATCTGTTTTGGTTGAGGAGCCGCCTGAGTTACTTCCAGTTTATAAGCACTTTGCGTATTATTAGCAATGCTGTTCATTACCAATCCAACGGCGGTAGCATATAAAGGACTTGATATATCTTCACTAGAATTTCCCGCTAAATGCTCATTTGGATAACCAATTCTAGTATCCATACCCGTAATATATTCAACTAATTGTTTGATGTGTTGCAATTGTGAACCACCCCCTGTCAATACAATTCCAGCAATTAATTTTTTTCTAGGATCTTCATGTCCATATGCTTTAATTTCGGCAAAAACTTGCTCGATAATTTCAACAACTCGTGCATGGATGATTTTAGACAAGTTTTTAAGAGATATTTCTTTTGGTTCTCTTCCTCTTAACCCTGGTATAGAAACTATTTCATTGTCTTTATTTTCTCCTGGCCAAGCCGAACCAAATTTCACTTTTAATAACTCTGCTTGCTTTTCAATAATAGAACAACCTTCTTTTATATCTTCTGTAATGACATTCCCACCAAAAGGTACTACAGCTGTATGACGAATGATTCCGTCTTTGAAGATGGCTAAATCTGTTGTTCCTCCACCGATGTCGATTAATGCTACACCCGCTTCTTTTTCCTCTTGACTCAAAACTGCATCAGCAGATGCTAATGGTTCTAATGTCAATCCAGATAACTCAATACCCGAACTCTGAATACATCTACCTACATTTCGAATAGAAGAAGCTTGTCCAACCACCACATGAAAACTAGCTTCTAATCGTCCACCATACATTCCAATTGGTTCTTTGATTTCTGACTGTCCGTCGATTTTAAATTCTTGCGGCAACACGTGAATAATTTCTTCACCTGGCAACATTGCTAATTTATTCACTTGATCAATTAACAACTGAATATCTTTTCCACTAATGACCTCTTCAGGATTGTTTCTACTGATGTAATCGGTATGTTGAATACTTCGAATGTGTTGACCTGCAATACCAACAACAACATCATTAATTTTATATCCTGAATTTTCTTCAGCTTCCATAACGGCTTGTTGAATAGACTGAATCGTTTGAGTGATATTATTTACAACGCCTCTTGCCACTCCTAAACTTTTAGATTTTCCAATACCTAAAATTTCAAGTTTGCCGTATTCATTTTTTTTACCAATCATGGCTACGATTTTCGTAGTTCCGATGTCTAAACCAACTGCTATGTTTTCTCTATTCTCCATATTGTCAATATAATTTGCCAATTTATTTTTATTTTGAGCAAACCACTTGTTGCGTGAATCTCAAACTAATTTTTTTATATTTATTAAGTGTACTATCTAAAACTGCTTTCTGAAAAAAAGCTTTATAATTTTTAAACTTCCTTTCGACATTTATCATCTTTCCAAAATCTAACTGATAATCGAAATTTCTATTAGTCATCATCAATTCATCACCAGATAAAATTTGCACACCAATTATGTTTTTTTTCAAAAACTCATCATCATAAATTAACTTCAAAATTTTAGACAAATCCTTCTTATTTTTATTAGTGATTTCTCCCGAAACCAATGGTACTCTTGCTGTATTTATCTCGGAGAGAGGCATTGTATTTCCTTCGTAATCAATGTAAAAAGACCCTAAATTATCAAACACTCTAGCAATAGGTGTTTTTTGTTTTACTAGTACCTTCAACACACCATCAACTGTAACAAAAACGTCAGATTTTTCAATCATTGGATGCTTGTTAATAGAATTTTCCAATTTGTTCAAATTTAAGTCCTCTTTTGCTATACTTCGCACATCACTTTTATTTTCTATTAACAATTTATTAACCGTTTCCTGTTTAACGAAATCGTTATTTTGTCCAACAAAAATAACCTCTGCCCGTTTTAATTTTCGGTGTGAATTTCTAATTGAGGTAAAGGAAAACAAGAAAATTACCAATGCTAACATTAGTACTAATCTAATTGTATTCCAATTGAAAAATTTCATATATGTAAAATTTATTTATTATCGGTCATATATGGTATCGCCCTTTTATTTAGTGGTGCTTGCTTGCGCAAACTCGTTGTTAGTGGCGATTTCATAATAATGCATTTTTTATGGATGGAACTAACTCGCCAATATCTCCTGCTCCAATTGTCACAATTACGGTGGCATCGGAAGCTAAAATAGACGGAATCAAATCGGTTTTTGAAACTAATTTTTTATGTTCATTAGTCATTTTGGACATCAACCAAGTTGATGTAACCCCTTCCATTGGTAATTCACGAGCTGGATAAATATCTAACAATAAAACTTCATCAAATCGCGATAAACTTTTTGCAAAATCATCTGCAAAATCTTTGGTTCTACTGAATAAATGCGGTTGAAAAATAGCCAATACTTTTTGATTTGAATACAATTCTCGAACAGCTTGATGCACCGCATTGATTTCGGTTGGATGATGCGCATAATCATCTATATAAATGTGCTTTTCTGATTTTATTTGATAGGAAAATCTACGTTGTACTCCTTTGAACGAAGCCAAGGCTTTAGCAATGGATTCGGTTGAAATACCATACGTTTTTGCCATCGCTAAAGCCATTAAAGCATTCATTAAATTGTGCCTTCCAGGTAATCCAAAGGCGATATTTTGTATAGTTTCTGAAGGTGTTTGCACATCAAAAACATAAGCACTATTTTCAATTCTCACATTAAAGGCTTTGAAAGTTGCTTCTTCATTAACCGCAATAGTTAGTCCTTCTAAATCTAACCCTTTTGGAATGAACATTTTGGTTTTATCAGAGACTTTATCGGCAAATTCCCTAAACGATGCTTCGATGGCATTTTTATCTCCATAAATATCCAAATGGTCGGCGTCCATAGACGTTACACAAGCAATATTGGGATGAAGATGTAAAAAAGAACGATCAAATTCATCGGCTTCAACTACGGTAATTGTTTTGCCGCTTCCGATTAAATTGGAATGGTAATTTTCTACAATTCCTCCTAGAAAAGCGGTAACATCGGCACCACTTTCGTATAAAATATGTCCAAGAATACTTGAGGTTGTTGTTTTTCCATGAGTTCCTGCGACTGCAAAACAGAAAGTATCTTTGGTAATCAAACCTAAAACCTCGGCACGTTTTTTTATGACATAATCTCTTTCGATAAAATAATTCCATTCGGAATGAGAAACAGGAACAGCCGGCGTAACAATTACTAATGTATTTTCGGAATAATAATAGCTTGGAATTAGACTAATATTGTCTTCAAAATGAATAGTCATTCCGCCAGCAACTAGTTCGTCAGTAAGCATAGTTGGCGTTTTATCGTATCCCGAAACATTTTTACCAATATTTTGGAAATAGCGCGCTAAAGCACTCATTCCGATGCCTCCAATGCCGATGAAATAGACGTTATGTATTTGGTTTAGGTTCATTTTAAATTTCAATTTCAAAATTCAATTTCAATTTCAAAATTCAACTTTTACTATTGACTTTTGAAATTGCTATTGACATTGTTATTTTATCAGTTTTATTATTTCTTCAACGATGTCTTTTGTGGCGTTGGGTTTTGCTAAACTTTTGATGTTTTGGCTTAACTCTTTTTGCAAATTTTCATTTGAAATTAAATCTGAAAAAGTGTTTTCAAATTGATCATCCAATTCGTTTTCTTTGACAAGGATTGCTCCTTTTTTATCTACAATTGCTTTTGCATTTTTGGTTTGATGATCTTCTGCAACATTTGGTGATGGAATGAAAATGGTTGGTTTTCCTACCAAACACAACTCCGAAACAGATGATGCTCCCGCACGAGAAATCACAAAATCGGCTGCTGCATAAATCAA
>CAISUR010000144.1 GCA_903888655.1 uncultured Bacteroidota bacterium
ATCGAAAACTCGAACGTAAATAATCTGACTAAAGGCACTATTGATATTACAATAAGGAACATTTTTAGGAATAGCATTAGAATTCGTTTGAGAATCTGTTATCGTTAAATAATAAGTGATTTGAATTCCTGGCTGTGTGGAAATCTCCGAATCTTTAGTGCCTAAGGTAAACAAACACGAAACACCATCGTTGTTGTCATCACAAACTACATAGTCTGTTGGAGTGGTGATGACTGGGGCAGGGATTATTGTTACTTGTAAACTGGCGGAAGGTAATGCGCATTGACCTGTATTAGGCGTAAAAGTATAGGTCTGTGTTCCTACAATTGCTGTTGAAATAGCTGATGGTGTCCATGTACCTTGAAACCCATTTGTAGAACTTGTTGGTAAAATATTTGGTGAAGCGCTTTGACAAAAAGGTCCAATTGCATAAAAAGTAGCCAAAACTGGTGCATTAATCGTAACATTTGTTGTATTTATTGAAGCACATTGTCCAGCGTTTGGATTAAAAGTATAAGCCTGAGTTCCTACTGTTGAAGTAGATATGACTGATGGAGACCAAGTTCCGATAAATCCATTATTAGAAGTACTTGGTAAATTAATGGGTACTGCATTTTGACAATATGGTCCAAATGCTGGAAATATTGGAGTTATAGGTGCTGTAACAGTGATATTTATTGAAGATGATGAAGCACACTGTCCCATATTGGGCGTAAAAGTGTAGGTTTGAGTACCAATTAACGCAGTCGAAATTACAGAAGGAGACCAAGTACCCGTATATCCATTACTTGAAGAGGTAGGTAAATTAACTGGAACTGTATTCTGACAATATGAACCAATTGTTGGAAAAGTTGGTACAGTCGGAACCGATATCGTAACAGTCATAGTTGTTCCGGTTGCACATTGACCAACGGAAGGTGTAAAAGTATAGATTTGTGATCCAGTAGTGGTTGTCGAAATTGTTGCAGGAGACCAAGAACCTGTAATTCCATTTGTTGAAGTAACTGACAAATTAGCTGGTAAAACATTTTGACAATAAGGACCTAAAGCGTTAAACGACGGCGTGGTAGGTGCTGTAATCATTATACTCATTGTTGTTGTCGTCGCACATTGACCTCCATTTGGTGTAAAAGTGTACGTTTGCGTTCCAACTATTGCCGTTGAAATTATAGCAGGTGACCAGGTACCCGTAATTCCATTGCTAGAAGTGGAAGACAAATTAGCTGCTAATGCATTTTGACAATAAGGACCTAAAGCAGAAAAAGTAGGTAATGTGGGCGCAATAATAGTTATACTCATTGTCGTCGTCGTAGCACATTGATTCGAATTTGGTGAAAAAGTATATGTTTGTGTTCCCACAGTAGAAGTCGAAATGATAGCAGGTGACCAAGTTCCTGTAAATCCATTTAATGATGTTGACGGTAAACTGTTTGGATTAGCATTTTGACAATAAGGTCCTAAATTTGTAAATGTTGGAATAGTAGGTGCCGTAACAGAAATATTCATCGTTGTTGATGTAGCGCATTGACCTGAATTTGGCGTAAAAGAATAGGTTTGTGTACCTACTATTGCTGTTGAAATGGAAGCTGGAGACCATGTGCCCGAAAATCCATTAAGAGAAGTATTTGGTAAAGTACCCGGTGTGGCATTCTGGCAATATCCGCCTAACGCCGTAAACGTTGGAGCAGTAGGTGGATTAATTGTAATACTCATTGTTGTTGTTGCAGCACATTGTCCTGCTGTTGGGGTAAAAGTATAAGTTTGTGTACCTACTATTGCAGTTGAAATTATAGATGGAGACCAAGTACCTGTGAACCCATTAATTGAAGTTGTTGGTAAATTGGCAGGCAAGGCATTCTGACAGTAAGGTCCCAAAATTGTAAAAGTTGGAACTATAGGATCAACAATAGTTACATTTAGTACTTGTGTTGAAGCACAAGGAAAAAGTGTCGAATTTGGAGTAAAAGTATAAGAAGTGGTTCCCGCTATTGAATTATTAATTATTGCGGGAGACCAAGTGCCAGTGATGCCATTGGGAGAAGTGTTTGATAATGCTGGTACGGCTCCACCTATACATATTGATGTAATTGATGGAAAATTTGGTGAAGTTATTGAAGCACAGGCTGTATTACAAGTTACTGTCATTGGAGCAACACACGAAACTCCATTAGCAGATAATGTAAAGGAAATTGATGTTCCTGGAGATAATCCAGTGACTGTGTAGTTTGATGGAGAAACCCATGTTCCTGTTACCAGGGGACCCCCGGCAATAGAATAAGAATAAGAAAAAGTTGTCTGCCCAACATTACTAAAATCAAAATTCATTGATGTTGGTGTTGTACTTGGACTTGCTAAATTACAATACAAACCTAAAGAGGGACCCGAATAAGAAACGTTAACAACAATTGGAACTCTGTCGCTTTCACATCCTGCAATCGTTTGGCTTACATAATACGTTGTAGTTCCTGCGGTTGCTGTATTTGGCGTCGGTGCAACTGTTGAAGCGGTACCTCCCGTTGCATTTGTTCCATACCAATTTATCGTTCCTCCAACAGATGCTATAGCAGATAACGGAGTTGCAGCAGTATTTGGACAATAATTTATTGGGGAAGTTACTGTTGGCGGGCTAGTTATTGTAAATGTTATTGTTACCGTGGATGTTCTTGTTATAACACACCCTGTGGGGCTGGTTTTAGTGCCCGTAAGAGTTAGTGTAATCGATGTTCCAGAAGCATTTGGATCAATTGTATAATTAGTTGCTAGGTTAGTAGAATTTGAAAATGTTCCACTTGAAGCAGTCCATAATAGAGCATCCTGACCTAAAGCTGTTCCTAATAAGCTTACTGTACTTCCTTTACATGCAGTTATTGGATTTCCTGCATTTACTAAAAATGGTGGAATTGGAGCATTACAACCATTATTAATATAGGTCGGAGCTCCTGTTGGCGAATAATTAACTGTTGCCCCATCATTTTGAGCAACAGTACCTCCATAAGTTCCCAAAGAATTTATTAACAAACTCCTGTCATAACTAACCGTTTCTGAACAACCTGCTCCAAAAGACATTACAAGTGTTCTAACACCCGGTGAAACGTTGTAATTAGCAAAATTTCCTCCTGTATTACTCGGATTATTTTGAAATATCATATAAATAGTGCCAACTAAAGAAGCAAAAGAATTATAGGCAGTATTTAAATTATAACTCGTTACTAAAATTACCGTTGAATTAGCGGGTAAAACTCCTGCTGTTGGCTCCAAAATTTGACCACATCCCCCTGCAGAAGCAATATCAGCATTTAAAGCTGCAACTTTAGCCGCAGTAGTAGCATTTTGAACAACTCCCAGCCAAGGATTTAATCCATTAGGCCAAGTTACCGTTAATGCGCTTACATTTAAATTGGTGGATCCTACTTGAAAACGAACCATTTCATTATATCCTTCCTCATTAACAGGTATATTAGGCGAGCAAGCATCAACTAATACACTTTGGATTGTAAAACATTGCGCGAATGTTTTTTTTGTTATAAAAAGAGATAATAGTATTAAAAAAAACAAGGATTTAGAAGTCTTTTTCGGCATTTTATTTTAAGTAAAAATTACTGCAAAAGTAGATAATTTAATTAACAGTAAAGTTAATTCAAGAATAATA
>CAISUR010000145.1 GCA_903888655.1 uncultured Bacteroidota bacterium
AAATCCAGCATTGGAAATCCACATTTTGCCACCTGTTATTTTATAATGTGTTCCGTCTTCGGATAATACAGCTTTGGTTTTTCCAGAATTCGCATCACTTCCTGCACCTGGTTCGGTTAAACAATAAGCACCAAACCATTCACCAGATGCTAATTTTGGAACGTATTTTTGTTTTTGCGCTTCGGTTCCGTATAATGTAATGGGCATCGTTCCAATTCCGGTATGTGCGCCAAATGCTGTTGAAAACGAACCGGTAGCTCCTGATATGTAATCACATACCAAACACGTATCTACAAAACCCATTCCCATTCCTCCGTATTCTGCTGGAACTGCTACACTCAAAAATCCCATTTCGCCAGCTTTCTTCATGACTTCTTCGGTAAAAGCGTAATCTTTAGCTTCAAATCGATTTTTGTTAGGCCATATTTCTTTATCGCAAAATTCTTTAACAGAATCACGCATCATGATTTGCTCTTCCGAGAAATCTTCGGGTGTGAAAACATCTTCGCATTTGGTTTCTTTAACTAGGAATTGTCCTCCTCTGGTTATATCGCTCATTTCTTTTTTTATTTTAAATTTTGAATTTTAAATTTTAAATTATTTAGCTTCTTGTGATGTTTTAATTATTTTAGTAATGATGTTTATTATGTGCTCAATTTCAGTTAGATAAGTCTCAACTTTTATTTGCGTTAACTCAGATTTATGTAGTAAACGCAACCAATATTTAGTTTCTCTTGCTTCTTTAGACGCAATTGATAATTTGCTAATAAAATCCTTCTTTGATTGAGCAGCTATAGCTTCTTCAACATTAGCTCCAATACTTGTTCCTGATCTGATTATTTGTTTTGAGATTATAAATTCGTTTTCCTTTTTTAATTGCATGTACAATTCGATAATAGTTAGCGCAAAGTCGAATGTTTTATTGGCGATTAAATTGTCTTTCATAACTATGAATTTATATGCTTCATTTAAAATTTATAATTCAAAATTTAAAATAATTAAAGTAACTCAAAAATCCCCGCACTTCCTTGCCCTGTTCCCACACACATACTAACAATTCCGTATTTTGATTTTCTTAATCGCATTTCGTCAAATAATTGAACTGATAATTTAGCACCAGTACAACCAAGTGGATGGCCCAATGCAATCGCACCACCATTTACGTTTACGATATCAGGATTCAATCCTAATTCTCTAATTACTGCTAATGATTGTGAGGCAAAGGCTTCGTTTAATTCGATCAAATCAATATCATTTAAAGTTAAACCAGCTTGTTTCAAGGCTTTCGGAATGGCTTTTACAGGACCAATTCCCATGATTCTTGGTTCTACACCAGCTGAGGCAAAGTTTACTAATCGTGCGATAGGAGTGATGCCTAATTCTTTGACCATTTCTTCACTCATGATTAATACAAATGCGGCACCATCACTCATTTGTGATGAGTTTCCTGCGGTAACACTACCATCAGCTGCAAAAACCGGTTTTAGTTTTCCTAAAGCGGCTAGATTAGTATCTGCTCTTGGCCCTTCATCTTTGGTTACGGTATACGATTTGGTTTCTTTTTTACCATTTTCATTGATGAAGGTTTGTTCTACCGTAATGGGAACGATTTGTTTGTCAAATTTACCGTCTGCTTGTGCTTTCAAAGCTTTTTGGTGTGAGTTAAAAGAGAACTCGTCTTGATCATCACGAGAAACATTGAATTGTTTTGCAACGGCTTCTGCCGTTAATCCCATTCCCCAATAGTAGTCTTCGTGTCCTTCTTTAGCTACTGCGTAATCTGGAGTTGGTTTATAACCACCCATTGGTATGAATGACATACTTTCGGCACCACCCGCAATGATGCAATCGGCCATACCACTCTGAATTTTAGCAGTCGCCATTCCGATAGTTTCTAATCCTGAGGCACAATATCGGTTTACTGTTACACCAGGTACATCGGTTACTTTTAATCCCATTAAGGAAATTAAGCGTCCAACATTCAACCCTTGTTCGGCTTCGGGCATTGCGTTTCCTACCATTACGTCGTCAATTCTTTTTTTATCGAAATCAGGAAACTGTGACATCATGTGTTCGATGGTTTCTGCTGCTAATTCATCAGGACGCTTAAAGCGAAATACTCCTTTTGGTGCTTTTCCAACTGCTGTACGAAATCCGGATACTATATAGGCTGTTTTCATTTTTTCTTTATTTGTATATTGTATTGTTGTATAATGTATATTGTAAAAAATGTATAAATGATTACAATTTCTTCTCTATTGAACTTTTTAGTTTGATAATCATATTTTGTATGTGTTGTATTTCTGCTTCTAAGAAATTAAAATCTTCTTGATTTATAAAATGTAAATTTTTACAAATAATTAATTGTGTTTCAAATTCAAAAGCGGAACCCAATGATATTCCTAAAAAGTTGTTGAAATCTTTATCTGAATTTCGTCCACAACCTTCAGCAATATTTGAAGGTATTGAAACTGCACAACGTCTTATTTGTGATGTTAATCCATAAATTTCTTCTTTAGGAAAACTTTGAGATTTCAAATAGGTATTGGTAACTAGTTCGATTGCTTTTTGCCAAACTTTCAATTCTTTAAAATAATTCATCTTTTTTACTTTATAATGTACTGTTGTATATTGTAGAGTTGAATAATGTATACTGTAAATTATACAACTCTACGGTATACAGTTTACAATTTTACAATATACATTTTACAATTAATTGCGAAGCGGTTTTCCTTTAGTCAACATAAATTGAATTCTCTCCAACGTTTTTCTCTCGGTACATAAACTCAAGAAAGCTTCACGTTCAATATCTAATAAGTATTGTTCACTTACCAATGTTGGTTCTGATAAATCGCCTCCTGCCATTACATAGGCAAGTTTATTGGCAATTTTTAAATCGTGTTCTGAGATGTATTTTCCAGCGACCATTTGGTTGGTTCCTACTAAGAACATTCCAAGTGCTTGTTTTCCTAATACTTTGATGTCGGTTCTTCTAACAGGTTGTGTGTAACCTTGGTCAGCCATTTGTAGCGCTACTTGTTTAGCTACTGCTATTTGACGGTCTTTGTTTACTACCACAATGTCTTTTCCTTTTTGTAAGATTCCCAAATCGAAAGCTTCATAAGCTGATGTAGCTACTTTTGCCATACCTATGGTTAGAAAGTTTTCTTGTAAAACATTTAACTCCACATCATTTTTACGGAAGAGATCAGAAGCTCTTAAAGTCATTTCTTTAGAACCACCGCCACCTGGAATTACTCCCACACCAAATTCTACCAAACCAATATAGGTTTCGGCAGCAGCGACAACTCTATCAGCGTGCATAGTCATTTCACAACCACCACCCAAAGTCATTCCGTGAGGTGCTACAATTACTGGAATGGCTGAATAACGAACCCGCATCATGGTGTCTTGAAACATTTTTATTGCCATGTTCAATTCGTCGTATTCTTGTTCGACTGCCATCATGAAAATCATTCCGATATTCGCTCCGACAGAGAAATTAGTACCTTGATTTCCAATGACTAATCCACGGTATTCTTTTTCGGCTAAGTCAATAGCTTTGTTGATAGCGGTTAATACACCACCACCAATGGTATTCATTTTGGAATGGAATTCTAAGTTTAAGATACCATCTCCTAAATCAATTACTGATGCATCCGAGTTACCCCAAACTTTGTGGCTTTCTCTGATGTTGTCTAATATGATAAAAGCATCTTGACCTGGTTTTTCTTCTTGTGATTTGGTTGGGATGTTGTAGAAACAGGTTTTCCCATTTGTAACGGTATAAAAAGAAGTGTTTCCCGAGGCTAGCATATCCGTAACCCAAGCTGCTGGTTGATACCCTTCGGCTTCCATCATGGCGATTGCTTTTTCAACACCTATGGCATCCCAGATTTCAAACGGGCCGTTTTCCCAACCGAAACCTGCTTTCATCGCATCGTCGATTTTGTAGAATTCGTCCGTTATTTCAGGAACTCTGTTGGAACAATACGCAAACATGGACGAGAAGTTTTTTCTGTAAAAATCACCTGCCTTGTCTTTTCCTTTGACCAAAACTTTGAATCGATCAATAGGTTTA
>CAISUR010000146.1 GCA_903888655.1 uncultured Bacteroidota bacterium
AAAGCCAATTTGCCGATTGTATCTCAAAAAACAAAAATCACAAAACACATTACAAAAGAATCCCTAACTAAAAAAATAGATACACCGAAAATAGCAACTCCACGAGTAGAGAATCCAAAACTTAAAGAGCCTATCCAAAAACCAACCATGAAAAAAATAGATTCTCTATGATAAACATTGATTGGAATAAAGTAGTAAATCAGCTTTTATATGATGCTCATAATCCGCTGTTATTCAACAATGGATTCTTCGTGTTTTTTTTGGTAGCGTTTATTTTGTGTTATTATCTTTTCAGAAAAAACTATAAACATAGAGCTTTTGTATTAACTCTTTTTTCGTTATATTTCTTCTATAAAGCTAGTGGTGCGTTTGTTGGGATTGTAATTCTTTCCGCGTTTTTCAATTATGGTATCTCCCAATTAATCTATAAAGCTCAAAAAAAGAGAGGCAAAGGATTCTATTTATTTTGTAGTGTGATTGTCAATTTAAGTGTTTTGTTTTACTTCAAATACACCAATTTCTTTGTAGAAGTAATCAATGCTTTTGCTGTGTTGAGGTTTGATCCATTACATATTCTTTTACCTATTGGAATATCCTTCTTTACTTTTGAAAACTTAAGTTACACTATTGATGTGTATCGTGGCGAAATCGAACCCGAAAAAGGCATTGTGAATTATTTATTGTTCTTATCGTTCTTTCCAAAATTAGTCATGGGACCAATAGTGAGAGCTAAAGATTTTATTCCGCAGTTAAAGAAAGAGTATTTT
The DNA here is from genome assembly GCA_903888655.1 of uncultured Bacteroidota bacterium. Classification (GTDB taxonomy): domain Bacteria; phylum Bacteroidota; class Bacteroidia; order Flavobacteriales; family Flavobacteriaceae; genus Flavobacterium. Next base: position 768 of record CAISUR010000146.1, read on the forward strand.
GTAAGTGATTACGATTTTTCCAGAGGATTTTATCTAATAGTAACCGGATTAATTAAAAAATTAATCATTTCTGATTATATTTCAGTCAATTTGGTCAATTATGTATTTGATGGACCTCATCTTCATAACGGAATGGAATGTTTGGTAGCATTATATGGTTATGCTATTGTGATTTATTGCGATTTTAGTGGATATAGTGATGTGGCCATAGGGATTTCAAAATGGATGGGAATTACTATTCCAACTAATTTTTTGTCTCCATATCAAAGTAAATCAGTAAGTGAATTTTGGAGACGATGGCATATTTCATTGTCAAGTTGGCTTAGAGATTATTTATATATCTCAATGGGAGGAAATCGCAAAGGGAAGTTTAGAACCAATTTAAATTTGTTTTTAACGATGCTTATAGGTGGTTTTTGGCATGGGGCTAGTTGGAATTTTATTATTTGGGGAGCGATGCATGGAACGGGATTGATGATTAACAAACTCTGGACAACGCTTTTTGGAAAAATTAGAATTTTGCCTAAAGTGATTAGCAATTTTATTTTTGCAATCATCACATTTCATTTTGTTTGTTTCTGTTGGATTTTCTTCAAGGCAAGCAATTTAGATACGGCTTTGCAATTCATCCATCAAATACTCTATCAATTTACATTTGATGGCGCCTATGAGTATGTAATCAACTACAAGTATGTCATCATTATGATTGTCATTGGATATTTAATTCATTTGATTCCAGATAGCTTTCCAGAGAAAGTAATTGAAAAACAAAAACGTTTTCCTTTGATATATTATGTTGTAGTAATGATGGCGTTTATTGCCCTGTATTCGTTTTTTAAAAGTGCCGAACCAGTAATGCCAATTTATTTGCAGTTTTAAGTTGTAACTACACAGACATATAGATCTTCACAAAGGAGCACAAATACAAATCAAAGGATTGTAATCCAAAAAGAAAATAAAATTTTCTGCATTCTATTTTAATTAATGATTTTTACACAAGAACTCATTCCAAGATTTCACAAAAGCATCTACAAATAAGTTCCCTTGAAGGAGGTAACCTTCTTTTGAAAAATGCACCAAATCTGGGCGCAGGAGTTGGTTTGATTTCCAAATTTTTGCGCCTTCTAATCCTTTGCAAACGCCAAATAAATCCCAGTAGACTAAATTATTTTTATTGCAATAATCTAGCAAAGCATTGGTAATGACAACAAGCGATTGATTTGGAAAATGCTTCTTAAAATAAGATACAGGTGGCGTTGTAAGAATGATACAGGCATTAGGTGAAATGACGCGCAATTTGTTAACCATCGTTTTTACTTCTATCAAAAAGCCTTCAGTTGTTAAATTTGGATCTTGTGCCTCATTGGTTCCCAGAGAAACAATATAACAATCGGCATTGAGATACTTGAGTTGTTTCCAAAAACGCGGAGTTTTGTTAAAATCTGAATATTTGGCACCATTGGCTCCGATGCTGTGATAAATGATTCCGCAGGCATCCTTTTTTTCTATAGAAGCACCGTAAAAAGTGATGTTGTCCGTAGTGGGAAAAGTTAGTTTAAATCCAGAAGTTGTGTTATTTAAATCAAACGCGGCATAATTTGGAGGCATGGAATAACAGGCATTTTCAGCTTGCGTGTCATTATATTCTAAATATAATTCAGAAATCTTTCCGTTCATAAATAATTTTACTCGGTCAAAACTGTCTCGGTACCCATTTATCGTTCTCAATTCGAAAGAAAACTCGGGATTACTGCTCTGTGATTGAATTCCAAAAGCCGAAATGCCACAAGTCGTCAACGTATCTGTTTTAGTGACGCGATTGCTTTTCCAAGCACTTCGAGAACTTGAAATGATATCAGAAGGCGCATTGGTTTTAGCTACTTGAAATGGAAAAATTAAACCTCTTCCGGCATTTCCATAAAAAAGTTGAAACTCATTTCTGATGACCGCTGTTTCTATGTCTGCTTGAATATGAGAATCGCCTATATGAACAAATACAGCATTTTCTTTACTGAAATGCTTAATCTTGTATAGTTTAGTAAAAAGTTGGTTAAGTGAATTGGGATTTCCCAGAATATTTGCACTCGCATCTAATTTGGGCAACGATGCAGAGTCTAATTTTTTGAAAATCCAATCTTCACTTTTTTGCGCTTGCGATGATATTACAAACAGCAATATAAAGAGATAGGCAAGAACAAATTTATTTTTAGACATTCTAATGGGATTCATTATCAGTAATCAATTTCTATTCCACAAAGGGATTATTAATTGTTTTAATAGAATAACTTCAAAAACAAAAACTAATGTAATAGTAATAATTTTCTTGGGATGAAATAGTTAGGTGATTTTTTTTCTGGTAAATTTAAATTTAATAATACGTTTATCAAATTATGAGTAATAAAAAATAGTTATCAAAATTCGACAAATATTTTTTAAATCAAAATTTAAACAACTAAAATAGTTTTAGCTTT
>CAISUR010000147.1 GCA_903888655.1 uncultured Bacteroidota bacterium
GGTCAATTCCTCTAAGAAAAAAATTATCTGGTTCTGAGGGATTGATTTTTCCTTCAATAGTATAATCTTCAATAGCTCCTTTGTAGTCTTTTATTGCTTCTTTCAAACACGCTCTTTCAAAGTAGGCAGTACTATCTTTAGGATTCATTGCAATTATTTTTGTGTAGCAATCAATAGCTTTTTTAAAGTCTTCTTTGTAACCATATTCTTTTGCTAAAGCTCTATACTCTTTAATTGATTTTTGACAAAAGCATGTGTTAATGAGCAAAAAATAGGATATTAAACTTAAAGAGATTCTCATGTGACTATAATTATGATTGTAAAACAAAAATAAACTAAAATAACTGCATTACATTTAAATTTCAATTAAAATCAACCTATATTAATTAAGCAAAATAATTGACTATTATCATTCCGCAATCGATTTCGTTTTTATAAATTTACCTCAAATTAAATTTATACCTTATGAGTACTTCTTATACCCTTTCGGTAAACAACACGATAAGTTTTGATTTTAGCGAGAGTGACCTACAAAATCTTGATGCAGTGAGTTTGGAAAATTGTAAATTCCACATCCTAAAAGACCACAAGCCGTACAAAGCAGAAATCATGACTGCCGATTTTCTAGCCAAAAAATATACTATTAAAGTTAACAACAACACCTATGAAGTGGCTATTGCCGATGCTTTAGATAGGTTGATTAAAAGTATGGGAATTGAACGCGGACGAACCAAAGTGATCAATGCTATCAAAGCGCCAATGCCAGGTTTAATTCTTGAAATTAGTGTTGAAATTGGTCAAACAGTCAAAGAAAATGATCCTTTATTAATCCTTGAAGCTATGAAAATGGAAAACAGTTTCCTTTCGCCTCGTGATGGGGTCATTAAATCTATTGCGGTTGAAAAAGGGAATGCCGTAGATAAAGGACAATTGTTAATTGAATTTGAATAATAGGACACAAAATTAGCCACGAAGGCGCAAAGACACAAAGAATTTAAAAAAACTTAGCGACTTAGTGTCTTAGCGGCAAAACAAAATATAATATGAAAAAAATAACCAAAATATTAGTTGCCAATAGAGGTGAAATTGCCATTAGGGTAATGAAGACCGCTAAAAAAATGGGCATCAAAACAGTCGCGGTTTTTTCAACTGCCGATAGAAATGCACTTCATGTAAAATATGCTGACGAAGCCGTTTGCATTGGTGAAGCTGCTTCTAGTCAATCGTATTTACGTGGTGATAAAATTATTGAAGTTTGTAAAGAACTTGGTGTAGATGCTGTTCATCCAGGATATGGATTTTTAAGTGAAAATTCCGCTTTCGCAGAAGAATGTGAAAAAAACAACATCATTTTCATAGGACCAAAATCAAAAGCCATCGAAATGATGGGAAGTAAATTAGCAGCCAAAGATGCTGTTAAAGCTTATGATATTCCAATGGTTCCAGGCACTGAAGATGCAATAACTGATATAGAAGATGCAAAAAGAATTGCTACTAAAATTGGATTTCCAATATTGATTAAAGCGTCTGCTGGTGGAGGAGGAAAAGGAATGCGTGTGGTTGAAAAAGAAGAAGATTTTGAATCGCAAATGGATAGAGCAATTTCTGAAGCTACTAATGCTTTTGGAGATGGCTCTGTTTTTATCGAAAAATATGTTACCAAACCACGTCACATCGAAATTCAAATTATGGCGGATAGTTTCGGAAATGTATTGTATGTTTTTGAAAGAGAGTGCAGCATTCAACGACGTCATCAAAAAGTGGTTGAAGAAGCACCATCCTGTATTTTAACTCCAGAAAAACGAAAAGAAATGGGCGAAGCTGCTGTAAAAGTAGCTCGTGCCTGCGATTATTTGGGTGCAGGAACGGTTGAATTCTTAATGGACGCCCAACACAATTTCTATTTCTTGGAAATGAATACGCGTTTGCAAGTAGAACATCCTGTAACCGAAATGGTTTCTGGGTTGGATTTAGTAGAATTACAAATTCGCGTCGCTCGAGGTGAAGAATTAACTATCAAACAAGAAGATTTAGTGATTCACGGTCATGCCATGGAACTTCGTGTGTATGCCGAAGATTCTATGAATGATTTCTTGCCTAACGTTGGTTTTTTAAGTACTTATAAACTTCCTGAAGGCGAGGGAATTCGAGTTGATAATGGTATTGAAGAAGGAATGGATGTGCCCATTTATTATGATCCAATGTTGTCGAAATTGGTAACTTACGGAAAAACTCGTGAAGAGGCCATTGAGTTGATGATAAAAGCGATAGATAATTATCATGTAGAAGGTGTAGCAACAACTTTACCTTTTGGAAAATTTGTAATGGAACATGAAGCGTTCCGTTCAGGCGATTTTGATACTGGTTTTGTGAAAGCCTATTACAATCCTGAAAAAATGAAAGCTAATCTAGATACAGAAGCAGAAATTGCGGCTATGATAGCTTTAAAACAATATCTAGCCGATACAAAAATCTTACGATTACCAATTGAGTAAAAGACTCAAAATAATGCCACAAAGACACGAAGACTCAAAGTTTTAAAAATTAATTATTGAAAATTTCGTTTAATTATTTGATGGCATATAATGAAGTTAAAATTAAAAAATCTTTGTGACTTAGTGCCTTTGTGGCAAAAAAAAGAAAAAAAATGGAAGATAAAATTAAAATA
>CAISUR010000148.1 GCA_903888655.1 uncultured Bacteroidota bacterium
ACTCTTCTATAGATGTTGGTGAAGAACACCAACATCGGCGAGTGGGTACACCGAAACTTAAAGCTTTCGGGAAGTTGCAACAAACCTTCACCCTCAGTTTCAAAAATCTATTTTTCATTTAATTGGCCAATAGTAAATCTTTCCTTAAACATATCCATACAATAGAACTATGTTTACACAGTTGTACAAATGGAAAGAATAACACACAGAAAACTGTACGACAATCACAAAAAAAGTTCTTTAAAATAATGAATAACGGGATTTTCTAAGAGCAAAAACACTAAACGATGTCGTTTACTCATTAAACGATGTCGGTAAATCATTTTCCCATATCGGTTAGTCATTTACCGACATCGTTTTGCTCTTGGAACATAAAACACGCGGGAAACCCAATAAATTCAACACTAAAAGTCTTTTTTATTTTTAATTAATCAAATTTTAAAAACAAAAAAATGACAAGAGTACCGCATGTATCAAAAATTTCAAACGATTACACCATTCCTGAAAAAGCCATCTTTGGCGATTCAGTCCTAGCCCAAATGCTTCTTTGGGTTTCCATTTTTGCAACGCCCACCATTAGCCTCGCAGCCCTCAAAACATTGAATGATAACCTTAAATCTACTTCTGCAGCAGCAGAAACGGGTGGTCATGAGGAGACATTGCTGATGTATGCGGCAGAAAAATTATGGGTTACAGGATTTACAAAAGAGGGTAAATATGTGGATGGAATTGCTGATGGAAATGAGGTAACCATTACCCGCAGTGGATTTAAATCTACCATTACCGAAACTACAGCGGCCACTGCTCCTGGTCATTTTATAATAGATAACGCGGTGGCAAATAATGTGGCAGGAAGCATTAATGTAGACATGACTGCATCTGCCGGCGCTATTGCCATGACAGTTGTTGTTGCAAATTTGGCTACGCCAATAGTGATTGTGGACGGAGAAATTTTGATGGCGAGCAACCCACATATTGTGAGTATGACCCTAACAACGGCTACCCACCGCCACATAAATATTAATAATTTGCCTAGCCGTGCAGACCTATTTGCTTCGGCTATTGCTTTTAATAACGTAGGATACAGCGATTTTACTGCGCCATTATTGGTGAAGACTTTGTAGAAGTTATAGGTATTAGGTATTAAGTAAAAGAGGAAATGAAGTTTTGAGGCTTCATTTCCTCTTTTTATATTAATAAATTCAATGCTTTCTAAAAAAAGCTACATGATAAATGCTAGATTGGAGTATCAAATTGCAGATGGTTACTAAAACATTATAAAAATTACAACAGAATTAATACAAAAATATTTTAATCAAGTAACAAAATTTCTTTACGTTTGCAGCATCCTAAAAAGAAAGGTTTTTCATGCGTGGGGTGTGAATTTTCTTTCCAAATCATTTCCAAAAGGCAGCCCTCTTCATGAATGGCTGCCTTCTCCAACATTTATTTTTTCTAGCTGTAGTGTTTAAAGTGAACACTATTTAGCATTTAATAAAGTAACAAATAGTAAAGCTTGACTAAATAATTTTCATAAAAACGTTGCACTATTATCTCAAGAAGTAGCCAAAATAGTACGGGACATTTGCTTGAACATTATCTATATATTATGTTTTATGAAAACATTTTTAGGAAAGCTTAATTGAACGCTTATTTTTGCCGCTTTGAAAATTAATTTTAATGGATATAAATTTTAACCCCGACAAGCAACACACCTTAGGACATTCAATAGAAATATCTGGAACAGGATTGCACACGGGGATTTTGGTAGACATGACTTTGAAGCCCGCTAACGCTGGTTTTGGATTGCAGTTTCAAAGAATTGATCTTCCTAATCAACCTCTTATCAAAGCAGATTGCGATTTAGTAACTGATACAAGTAGAGGTACTACCTTGCAAATAGGCGAAATAAAAATTAGTACTGTAGAGCATGTTCTTGC
>CAISUR010000149.1 GCA_903888655.1 uncultured Bacteroidota bacterium
TATCCCCGTTTTATTTGATAAAAATTGGGTTTATACACTGCAATTATAGGTTATAAACATTGGTTGTGGGGAATAGTTTTTTATTAAAAATCCAAAAAACTACTCGCATTAAAAAAAAGAAATATGCTTGTTAGTTTATCAACATGGGTAATGATAAAGAAGCATTGGATTAGACGGATTTATCCACATATCTTTTAAACACATAATCCCCTATTTTTGCCATCCAAAAAATTTTACTAATAAAAATTTATTATGTCTGTTATTCAAAAAATTCGTGACAAAGGTGCCTGGATAATGTTTGGGCTGATTGCAATTGCCTTGATTTCTTTTATTTTACAAGATAGGGCTTTAGGTGGTGGGAGAGGAAGTGTTTTTTCTAATACTACAACATTAGGAAAGATAAATGGTGTGACCATTGACCGTACCGATTTCGAAAATGAGTTGAGCTTGATGCAAAAAATGTATGGTCAACAAGCTGGAAATAGGGAACAACTGATTCCTAATGTATGGAACCAAGATGTTGAACGTATCATTAACCAACAAGAATATGATAAGTTAGGATTAGTTGTTAGCGACAAAGAATTGAGTGATATTTTGTTTGACCCACAACAATCTCCATTAAAAAGAGAGTTTACTGATGAGAAGACTGGTGTTTTTGATGTAGCCAAGGCAAAACAGATAATGGCTCAGGTAAAGAAGAGTAAGAATGCGGATCAAGTTCAAATGGTACAAGAAGCTTACCTAAAACCAACTATCGAACAAAAGCTTCGTACAAAATATAGCGACCTATTGCAACACGGTGTTTATATACCAAAATGGTTAGTGGAAAAAACACAAGCAGACAACAATGCTATTGCTTCTATCTCTTATGTTGCCGTTCCTTATAACACTATTGTAGATTCTACAATAAAAGTTTCTGATGATGAAATTTTGGATTATGCCAAAAAACATCACACTGAATATGATAAGGATGATGAAACAAGGGGAATTACTTATGTAGCTTTTGATGCAACGCCAAGTGGTGCTGACAGTTTGAGCACTTATAATCAAGTTGATGGATTGAAAGCAGATTTTGCTGCTACTAAAGATGAAAAGGCATATTTAGGAAAAGTTGGAACAGAGACACCATTTAAAAGTGGATACTTTTCTAAAGCAAAAGTTGAATCAGGAAAGAAAGATAGTATCCTTAAATTATCTGCTGGTCAAACGTATGGTCCTTACCTTGATGGAAGTAATTATGTAATTGCAAAACTAATTGGAACTAAACAATGGCCGGATAGTGCAAAGGTTCGTCACATATTGATTGCTACAACAGATACAAAAAGTGGTCAGCAAATAAAAGAAGACACAGTTGCCAAAAAAACTGCTGATAGTATTCAAACGGCAATAGCAGCAGGAGCGAACTTTGAGGAGTTGTGCAAAAAGTATTCAGATGATCCAGGAAGTAAGGAAAAAGGCGGTGTGTATGATTTCTTCCCTCAAGGACAAATGGTTCTAGAGTTTAATGAGTTTGCTTTTGATAAACCAGTTGGAAGCAAGGGTGTAGTTAAAACAGATTTTGGCTACCACTATATAGAAGTATTGGGACAAAAGAATCCTCAGCCTGCTTATAAAATTGCATATTTGGCTAAACCAATCATTGCAAGTTCTGAAACAGTTTCCGCCGCAAGCACTGCTGCTGCTCAGTTTTCTGCTACTAACAAAACATTGGAAGACTTTAATGACAACGCCAAGAAAATAAATAAAGCAGGGTTAACTGCTAATGAAATTAAAGAAAATGATTCTTATGTTGGATCATTAGGACAATCTCGCGAGTTAGTTCGTTGGGTTTATGCACACGATAAAGGTGATGTTTCTGAACCTTTTGAAGTAGGCGATAAATATGTAGTAGCTATCGAAACTAATATTAGCAAGCCAGGTTTACCAGATGTTTCTGTGCTTCGTCCTCAAGTAGAAACTTTGGTTCGCAATCAAAAGAAAGCAAAACAAATTATAGAAAGCAAATTCACTGCTACTACTTTAGAAGCTATTAGTAAAAGCACTGCAACACCAGTTACTAAAGCAGATAGCCTTACTTTTAGCAATGCTTTCATTCCAGGATTAGGTATGGAGAATAAAGTAATAGGTGCTGCTTTTAATAAGTATTTGAAAGGTAAAGTAAGTGAAGCTATTGCAGGATCATCAGGAGTTTATGCTATTCGTGTAGAAAACATCGGTGCAAAACAAAGTACTACCGATGCGCAAGCAACTAAGCAAATGCTACAACAACAAACTCGTTCAGCTTTTTATAGAAGTGGTGATGCTTTGAAAAAAGCGGCAACTATTAAAGATTACAGAAGCAAGTTTTATTAATCAATGATTAGGTTGATTTGAATGATAGAAATGATTTATTCAAGTTTGGAAGGCTTCCCAATAAACGGGAAGCCTTCTTTTTTGCATATAGCGAAA
>CAISUR010000150.1 GCA_903888655.1 uncultured Bacteroidota bacterium
GCTAAAGGAGAATATCTCATTTCAGGAAAAGCAAAAGGAATTGCCGATGGTAAAATGGTAGTACTTAAAAAGCAGAATGAGTTTGGTTTGGTAATAAGCATTGATTCCGCCAAAGTAAAAGATGGAAAATTTCAATTGAAAGGAAAAGTAAAAGAGCCTAGCATGCTAGCAATTTTTGTTCAAGGACTACAACAACCAATTCCTTTTATTCTTGAAACCGGAGAAATTGAAGTTAAAGTCGATAAAGATAGCATTTGGAAATCCGAAATAGGAGGGACTTCTAACAATGAAGATTTCCAAAAATTCAATACCAAATTGAATACTATTCAAAAGAAAATGATGAGCTTCCAAAATAAGAATATGAAAAAGTTCATGGAAGCACAGCAGAAAAAAGATAATGTTACTGTTGAAAAATTAAAAAAAGAATATACAGGTTTTGAAAAAGAAAGAGAAGAGTACATGAACAAATATCCTGAAAAAAATAAGGATTCATACATCTCTTTATTATTAGTTCAAAATATGTTTAATTCTCCAACTTTTGAAATCAATAAAGTAAAAAAGATATTTAATGATCTAGATTCAACTCTGAAAGCAACAAAAATTGGTAAAGAAATTGATGCTAAGTTAAAAACAATTGAAAATAATCATAAAAAACAAGCCTCTGCTCCAACAGCATCAGCTGAAGTTGGAAAACAAGCTCCTGATTTTTCTGCAAAAACCCCTCAAGGAACAGAAGTTTCATTAAAACAATCATTAGGAAAAGTAACTATCATCGATTTTTGGGCTTCTTGGTGTGGACCATGTAGAAAAGAAATGCCTAATGTGGTTTCATTATACAACGAATTGCACAGTAAAGGTTTAAATATTGTTGGAGTTTCTCTTGACAAAGATTTAGCGAAATGGAATGAAGCTATTGCAAAAGATAAAATTACTTGGACACAAATTTCGAACTTAAAAGAATGGAGTGAGCCAATTGCAAAACAATATGGTGTGCAGCAAATTCCTACAACTTTTGTTTTGGATGCTACAGGTAAAATAATAGCAAAAGACTTAAGAGGAGAAGAATTAAAAGCTAAAGTAATAGAGCTTTTAAAATAAATTAAAATTTTTCTTTAGCGTAAAAAAAAATCTCCAATTTGGAGATTTTTTTTATTTTACTATGATAGATTTTAATTCTTCTTGCTTTTTTTTATAATGAGATCTTCAATTTCTTTTACTTCTTCGTCAATGTATTCTTTTATTAATTCTGTAATTTCGCTTTCAGTTTTCTTTTGAGTGTTTAAAACAGAGTTATTTGCCTCTTGATTTGAAGAAATCAATTCATTCAATTTTAAATTTATTAAAGCAGAATATCTATTAAACGATTTTTGTATCATAAACAAACTCAAAAAAGTAATACCAAATATAATATCACCAATATTTTGATGCCAATTATTGGAAGAAAATAAGTTATTTACCCACCAATAAATTACTAAACAAAGTGCTGCTAAAAAAGTTATTGTACTCCCTAAAACTTTTGTAGCGAGTGAAGTTAAATTTTCAAATTTTTTTTCGACAACTAACGTAAAATTATATTTCATAGTTTTAGTAGTATTAGAATTACTTTTATAAAGATAGTTATTATTACAAAAAAAAAATGATCTACTAAATCAAAATTTTGATTCAGTATATCATTTAAAAAGCTATTTATATA
>CAISUR010000151.1 GCA_903888655.1 uncultured Bacteroidota bacterium
AAATAAAACGGCTTTTGATTGTAAAAAAGTATTACAACGGAATATTACCGTGTTTTCTTTTTGGAGTATCTACCACTTTATTTTCTAACATACTGAATGCTTTAAGCAGTTTTCTGCGTGTATCTCTCGGCAAAATAACCTCATCAATAAAACCACGTTGCGCTGCTGTGTATGGATTAGCAAATAACGCTGCATATTCGGCTTCCTTTTCTAATAATTTTGCGGCTGGGTCGGCTGCTTCACTAATTTCTTTTTTGAAGATAATTTCAGAAGCTCCTTTGGCACCCATTACGGCAATTTCGGCACTTGGCCAAGCAAAGTTCATATCGGCACCAATGTGTTTCGAGTTCATTACGTCGTACGCACCACCATAAGCTTTACGAGTAATCACAGTTACTCTTGGCACAGTAGCTTCGCTGAAAGCATACAATAATTTAGCACCGTGAACGATGATTCCGTTCCACTCTTGATCGGTACCAGGCAAGAATCCAGGAACATCTTCTAATACTAACAACGGAATATTGAAACAATCGCAGAAACGAACAAATCTCGCACCTTTAATAGACGATTTCACATCCAAACATCCAGCTAAAAACTTAGGATTATTCGCTACAATTCCGATACTTCTTCCGCCTAAACGAGCAAAACCAACTACAATATTTTCTGCAAAATCTTTATGGATTTCAAAGAACGAATCTTCGTCAATGATATTGGCAATGACATCGTGCATATCATAGGGTTTGTTTGCATTATCAGGAACTATAGTATCTAATTTCTCACGAACCTCGTCATTAGTTACATATGGTAATTTTGGAGTAGTCTCTCTATTGTTTTGGGGCAAATAACTCAATAATCTTTTGATGTCTTCCAAACATTCAATTCCGTTTGGAGAAGTAATATGCGCTACACCCGATTTAGTAGAATGCGTAATAGCTCCACCCAATTCTTCTGAAGAAACTTCTTCATTAGTAACGGTTTTAACAACATTGGGTCCGGTAACGAACATATAACTATTTCCTTCTACCATCATGGTAAAATCGGTCATAGCAGGCGAATATACCGCACCACCAGCACAAGGTCCCATAATAGCAGAAATTTGTGGAATCACGCCACTAGATTGTACATTTCTGTAGAAAATATCGGCATAACCACCTAGTGAACGGACACCTTCTTGAATTCGAGCGCCACCAGAATCATTCAATCCAATCATTGGCGCACCACTTTTTAGGGCCATATCCATTACTTTACAGATTTTCTCTGCATGAGTTTCAGATAATGAACCTCCAAAAACAGTAAAATCTTGTGCAAATACATACACTACTCTGCCGTTAATGGTTCCGTAACCGGTTATCACACCATCACCATAATAAATTTCTTTTTCCATTCCGAAATCGGTAGTTCTGTGAGTCACCAACATTCCGATTTCTTCAAAAGAACCTTCATCCATAAGATATTCTACACGTTCACGAGCCGTTAATTTCTTTTTGGCATGATGTGACGCAATTCTTTTCTCGCCTCCAGCTAATTTGGCTAAAGCTATTTTATCGCTTAATATTTTAATTTTATCTTCCATTTTTTTGAGATTAAAGAAAATAGAGAATAGAAAAAAGACTTTATCAGCTTCATGTTCTATTTTCTATCATCTATGTTCTATGTTCTTTATTCTATATTTTTTTTTACTCAATTGGTAATCGTAAGATTTTTGTATCA
>CAISUR010000152.1 GCA_903888655.1 uncultured Bacteroidota bacterium
ACGGCATGTTCCCTCGCATCGTGCAAAGGAAAAGATCGTCACCTTCCGTGCTCCACAGGCTATCCGTGTGAGCCCGGTCGTGGCAAGAAGGCAGATAAGTCTGAATACGGGCGTTCCAGATCTGCTTCCAAAGCATCTCTTCGCAGTGGAGACACCGCGCTTACTATGGATATGAAACTCATTCCAATGCGCACTAAATTAGATTTGGCTATACTTTCCATCGGAAATAATTTCACAATGGATGTAGAAGATGCCATTATTGCGGCTGATTTTGTAGCCTGCGATAAAGTACTCGGAGTACATTTTGATACATTTGGTTACATCGAAATCAATCACGAGGAGGCTAAAAAGAAATTCTTCGACGCAGGAAAAGACTTGATGTTACTCCAAATTGGAGAAAGTATCAATTTGTGATAGATAAAGTAATAATGCTAAAGTTTCCATTTAAATTTTCAATGCATAAGTTGCGAATAGTTGTAATTATTATGTTCGCGATTTATTCAATCACTGCAAATTCTCAAAACCAATTGGAATTTAAAAATTTTCCTTTTGATATGGAAACGCTTCAAAGTTTGTCTTATCGGAAAGACACAGTGATGCCGAGATTTATTTTAGATAAATTTTATTATATAGATACTAAAACAAATAAGAAAATTGGTAACAATGGCTTTGAAATTGCCTATCCATTTGTTGGGAGAAAATCTACAATAATAAAAATGAATGGTAAATATGGTGCAGTTAACAAAAAAGGGGAATTATTGGTTCAACCATTATATAACTCATTTCAATTATGGCATACACCCATGAGAGAAAATATGGTTGCTTTTAATAATAATGCCCAAAATGTATTTGATTTGTTTCATGGTGAATTTGTAATTCCAGGTAATGGTTGCGCAGAGCCTTACGTTGAACGTTCTACAAATTTTAGTTTTAAAGGAGATAATGGAAAATATGGAGTATTTAAAATAGATGAAAAGCAGTATCATAAAATAATAATTAAGTCGATTTATGATTCGATTTACTTAATAAAGTTCAAACTCATTATTGCAAAAAAGCATAATAAAATTGGAATTATAGACGAAAATGACAACTTAATTCTTCCATTTACCTACGAGAATATAGTAATTTCAACACCAAAATACTATACAATTCCTAATTTGCTTGGCTGGAAAAATGAAACTTATTGGGAATATTATCAATTGTCTAATAAGCCAATATTGCTACTGAAAAGTAAATATAAATGTCAAAATATTGGTGAAATTATTGTAAAAAAAGGATTTGGTATTTATAACGAAAATAACAAATATAACATCCTTTTTTATGATGGTTCTTCAATGAAAAATGAATATGATTGGATTTCAAATAATGGCACGCTGGCAATAAACGGGAATAGAGTCTATATCCTTGGTGATGACGGAATTCCTTTTTTATATTATTAATTTAGGGAATATTTGAAATACTATTATCAACCAGATTATTAAAATAAAAAAAAACACAATGAAACTTAATTTCTTAATTGTTCCAAAAATAAAAACACTACTTTTTCTGTTAGTAACTACCGCTACTTTTGCGCAATCCAAAGACGGCTATTGGGACAATATTAGAACGACTAATGAAACCATATCGTTACGGGCAGGTGAAAAGAAAGTCATAAAATCTGCTGATTTTCCTGATGGCACTACCGAAATTGTATACAGAATAACTATTCTCGATGACAATCAAAAACTTTCTTCAAGTTTGGTTTCTGTGCTAAAAGCCATACCAGATCCAACCGGGATTAGTCAAGGAACAGCCGGTGCCGTTTTTTTACTCTCCACAATTTCAGGAGACGATAAATGTAAATATGCTATTTTTTCAGATGCCAAAGAAGCCGATATGTTTCTCACAACAGCCAAAAAAGATAAAGCTTGTTTGGTGCAAGATAATCCAATCAATAAAGAAGCACGAATTTTAAAGAATAAAAGCACCGATTGTTTTACTTCTAAAACGCATAATTTATATTTTGCTTTTCAAAGTGATAATTGGGTAATGAAAGAAAAAGTTGTTCTTGAAGTAGTGCCATGGGTTGATAACAAAGCTACTCGCGGTTGGGATTCTGAAACTAAAAATGAAATACTATCCTTAACTAAAACGTTTAAAGTGTATAATTCTTTAACAGCAAAAGATAATTTTTCTGCTGCTTTTCTTGAAAAAATCACACAGAAATATTCCTATAAGGAATTTTCTAATTTACTTTCTATTGAAAAAAGTACCGCAATAGAAACCGCTACAGAAGAGGCACTGAAGAAGACCGGCGAAACCAAAAAATATTATAGCCTTTTTAGAGACCGAGCTAATGCCGCTATTAACAAAGGTAATTTTGAAGACGCTATCACCATTATTCAATCGGAACTTATTGCTAAAAACAGAGCAGAATCCATTGATTATGCTACATTGGGAAAGTACTTTATTCTTTCAAAACAATTTGATAAAGCGGAGAAAACATTAAAAGATGCTATCGTAAAAGATGCTACGGATATTGATTTGCAATTGCAATTAGCTCATTTGTATATGTTTACCGATAGAATTTCTGAATCTAAAGAGATTCATAAGAAATACCAAACGCAAAATATCAACGCCAAAATTTCTTGGATACAGCAAACCAAAAAAGACTTTGAACTTTTTAAAAAATGTCGTTTGCCCGAAGATAATTTCAAAAAGATTCTACGAATTTTAGAATAGTCTATTTTCTATCATCTATTTTCCTATAAATGAAAGCCACTTACCAAAAGTACCTGCTCAATTTTAAAAGACCTTCTGGAACTTCTAGAGGTGTTCTAAATGAAAAAGAAACATGGTTTATTATCCTAGAGGAGAAGGGTAAAAAAGGAATTGGCGAATGTGGTATTCTTCGCGGACTTTCTGCTGACGACCGACCTGATTATGAAGAAAAATTAAAATGGACTTGCGCTAACATCCATCTCGGTAAAGACCAACTTTGGGAAGCACTTTTAGAATTTCCTTCTATTCAATTTGGAGTCGAAATGGCATTTCAATCATTAGTATCCGAAACCCCTTTTTTATTGTTTCCATCTGCTTTTACACAAGGCAAACAAAACATCGATATTAACGGTTTGGTTTGGATGGGAGAAGAGCAGTTTATGAAACAACAAATTGAAGAAAAACTAGCACAAGGATTTCGTTGCATCAAACTCAAAATTGGTGCGATTGATTTCCAAAAAGAACTCGATTTATTACACTTTATTCGTCAAAATTTTGATTCAAATACCATTGAGATTCGTGTAGATGCGAACGGTGCTTTTGATGAAAATATAGCTTTACATAAATTAGAACAATTAGCTGGTTATGAGATTCATAGTATTGAACAACCTATAACAAAAAATCACACTGACAGGATGGCAGAGCTATGCAAAACGACTCCAATTCCGATTGCATTAGATGAAGAATTGATTGGTGTGTTTACATGGGAAGAAAAAGAACAAATTCTACAGAAAGTTAGACCGCAATACATTATTTTAAAACCAAGTTTTGTAGGTGGATTTCGAGGCACAAAAGAATGGATTGACCTCGCCGAAAAATACCAAATCGGTTGGTGGATTACTTCGGCGTTAGAAAGCAATATTGGCTTAAATGCGATTGCACAATGGACTTTTTTACAACAAAATGTGATGCCTCAGGGACTCGGAACAGGCGGGTTGTATACGAATAATTTTGATTGCCCTTTGGAGGTTGCTGATGGACAATTACTATATAACAATGCATTGGAATGGAACGTTGAATTATTGTAGTCAAATCGTAATCATTTTAAACTACAAATCCTTATCAAATAAGAAATTTTC
>CAISUR010000153.1 GCA_903888655.1 uncultured Bacteroidota bacterium
CTGCAGTTGTTCCAATACCAGACGAAGGATTAAGTGTTGCCGTTTTTACAACATCTGCTCCTGGAGAACCAATATCAATGTTTGAAAATACATTTAAGGCATTACAAAATTTAGATTATCCTCATACTACTTATTTGCTAGACAGTACAGAAGATATTGCTTTTAAAGAATTAGCAGAAAAACACGAAATTGTATGGTTAGATTTAGCCAATTTACCAGGAGCAAAAGCTGGAAAAGTAAATGAAGCTTTGCGAAGAACTAAAGAAGAATTTATCCTAATTTTAGATCCCGACCATATTGTTTTCCCAAATTTTTTAGACCAAACGTTGGGTTTTTTTAAAAATGAAAATATCGGTTTTGTTCAAGTAAGTCAAGGATATTATAACATGTATCGTTCTTTTACTGCTCGTGGTGCAGCCGAACAAACGTATACGTTTTATGGTCCAACTCAAATGGGATTGTATGGTTATGGCGGTGCTGTAGCCATTGGTGCAAATTGTACTTTTAGAAGAAAAGCATTAGAAAGTATTGGTGGCCATGCCCAAGGATTAGCAGAAGATTTACAAACTTCTATTCGTATTCATGCTAAAGGATGGAAATCTGTTTACAATCCTGTGATTGTTAGTCGTGGTCTAGTTCCAGAGGACTTTGCTTCTTTTTGCAAACAACAATTAAAATGGGCGCGCGGCGTTTTTGAATTACTATTTGATGAAATGCCTTATATAATGAACGATTTAACATTTTGGCAAAAAATATCTTATTTATCTATTGGAACATATTATTTTTTTGGAACGATTACAGCTTTTTTTATTCTAATCCCTTTACTCTATTTCTTTACCAAAATTATTCCTGGAAGTATGGATTTTACCGAATTTATTGTAAGGGGTTCCATTATATTATTCATTTCAATCTTTATTTATGCGTATGCTCAAAAATTTCTTTGCGACAGAAAAACAGAACGTGGCTTTCATTGGAGAGGAATGATACTAAAATATTCTTGTTGGCCGGTGTTTTTATATGCTTTTTATTTGACTTTAATTCATAAAAAAATCCCCTATATCCCTACTGCAAAAACTGCTGTCAAAGGGTTTATAAATCCTTTTGTAAAACCATTGATAATCTATTGTATTGTTTTTTTTATAACTGTAATAGGAGTTTATATTGAACGAAGATACTTCACTCCAGAAAGCGAATTGATTTTTACCGCGCAAAGAACCTGGGGAATGATTGGTTTTTCATTGATAGCATTCATACAGTCCGTAGGTGGAATATTAGCCGCTTATGAAGCCATGCATCTGAAAGCAGAAGACGCTTGGAGCCGAATAAAAATAACATCTGATAAAAAAATTGAAGTAGAATAATAACCTAAAAAAAAGAAAACTATGAAAACGCTGTTATTAGCAGGAGGATTTGGAACCCGTTTTAGTGAAGCAACAGACATGATTCCAAAACCAATGATTCAAATTGGGGCACAACCTATTTTATGGCATATTATGAAGATTTATTCAGAACAAGGATACAATGATTTTGTTGTTCTTTTAGGCTACAAAGGATATGTGATAAAAGAATATTTTGTAAATTATTTTCTTCATAATAGTGATGTAACTATTGATTTATCTAACAATGAAGTGAAAATATTAAACAATAAATCAGAACCATGGAAGATTACTTTAATTGATACTGGTTTGGATGCCATGACTGGAGGAAGAGTGTTGCAAGCGAAAGAGGTAGTGGGTAATGAACCCTTTATGTTAACCTATGGTGATGGTGTTGGTAATGTAAATATTAAAGAATTAGTTGCTTTCCATAAAAATCATGGGAAAGCAGTAACCATGACAACAGTGCAGCCCGAAGGTCGTTTTGGTGGTGTTTCTTTTGATGGTCAAAGTGGTTATGTTAGTAATTTTATCGAAAAACCAGTTGGTGATGGTGGATGGATTAATGCGGGATTTTTTGTTTGCGAACCCAGAGCTTTCGATTACATTACTAATGGTATTCAAACAATTTGGGAAAAAGAACCTTTAGAAAATCTAGCGAAAGACGGCGAATTATTTGCTTATAAACATCATGGTTTTTGGAAACCAATGGATACTTTACGAGATAATATACAGTTGAATGAAATGTGGAAAAACAACAAAGCATTATGGAAAACGTGGTAAACTTTCAATCGCTTTTTGGCGGAGTCTACAAAGATAAAAAAGTGCTTTTAACTGGACATACTGGTTTCAAAGGCTCGTGGTTAGCACTTTGGCTTGAACAAATGGGCGCAAAAGTCTATGGCTATGCATTGGCTAATGAAGATACAAATCATTTAGATTTATTACCATTGAACATCAATCAAAGTTTTAATGACTTGAGGGATTTAGTAGCTTTGCAAAACTATTTTAACGAAGTGCAACCCGATATAGTATTTCATTTGGCAGCTCAGGCTTTAGTAAGACAATCCTATATTGACCCTATTGAAACTTTTTCTACCAATGTAATGGGAACCTTAAATGTGTATGAAGCTTGTAGAAAGACTACTTCCGTAAAAGCAATCGTTAATGTGACTAGCGATAAATGTTACGAAAACAAAGAATGGAACTGGGGGTATCGTGAAAACGAACCTATGGGTGGTTACGACCCATATAGTTCTTCTAAAGGGTGTGCAGAGCTATTGACTTCTTCTTATCGGAACTCTTATTTCAATGTTGATGATTATGGTGTAAAACATCAGGTATTGCTAGCTAGTGGACGTGCTGGAAATGTTATTGGCGGTGGCGATTGGGCTGATGATAGACTGATTCCTGATATTGTTAGAGCCACCTCAAAACACGAAGCGGTTAAAATTAGAAATCCTAAAGCCACCCGACCTTGGCAACATGTTTTAGAACCGTTGAGTGGTTATTTAACATTGGGATGGAAATTGTTAGAGAAAGATTTTTGTTCTGCTGAAGGTTGGAACTTTGGTCCCGACAACAATAGTAATCTTCCTGTGGTTGATATAATTGAGTTGTCGAAAAAATACTGGAATGAAATTACAATTGAATTCAGTAAAGATCCTAACGACCATCACGAAGCTAATTTATTAATGCTAGATTGTTCCAAAGCGAATAAACTTTTGAAGTGGAGAGCCGTTTGGGGTATTGATAAAACAATAGACAAAACCATTAGTTGGTATAAAGAATACTATCTGAATAACAGCGTAGTAACCCTAGCGGATTTAAGTGATTATGTAAAAGATGCAAAAGCAGCAAAAATTCAATGGGCGCAATAAATATAAAAAATAAAAGAGTTTTAGTTACTGGTGGAAATGGCTATCTTGGTTCTTTTCTGGTTAAAGCATTGGAAAAAGAAAATGCCAATGTATTTGTTGCCTCCAGAAATGCGGAATTGCTTTACAATCATTTTGCGGTGGACATTACAGATTTTGATGCCATCAATAAAGTAGTTCAAGAAATACAACCTGATGTAGTATTTCATCTAGCAGCCAATATTAGCCGAAGTCGTGATTTTGCTATCTATGACGATATGGCTAAAGTTAATATAACCGGAACCCTTAATCTATTACAAGCATTGCAAAATTTTGATGCGCACTTTATTTTTACTTCTTCCAGTGAAATCTATGGAAATAACGTGTCTCCATTTCATGAAAATCAGCTTCCAAAACCGGTTTCACCTTATTCTTTAAGTAAAGTAAATGCCGAAATGTTAATCCAAACTTACTGCTTAAATCATAACAAAAAATTTACTAACTTGCGCATATTCAACTTCTATGGAGAGCATATGCCGGAAGATTTCTTTATTCCTCAAATGATTAATTCACTAAAAAGAGAAGAAGATTTCTTGATGACAAAAGGAGAACAAACAAGGGATTTTCTATATATTGACGATGTTGTAAATGCGTTACTTTTAACAGCTAAAAGCATCAATTCCTACAACGAAACCATGAATGTTTGTAGTGGAAAAGGGACAAAGCTAAACGAATTGGCAGCAGCGGTAAATGAAAGAATGAATTCTAAAGCTAAAATTATCTTTGGAGCTATTCCCTACAGAGATAACGAAGTTTGGGAAATGATTGGAGATAACTCCAAAATAAAACAAAAATTAGGTTTTGAACCGCAAGTAAATATAGAAAACGGTATCAAAAGAGTACTACATAATTCATAAATTATGGAAAAGATTAAAAAATTATCGAGATTGTTCTATGTTCTCATTGCATTAACCTTGGGTTTTATTGTAGTTTATGGACTTTCGAAAGTGAGCGACAAATCAAAAGGACCTATTGAAACCGTGTTGACCAAAGCAGGAACTACGGTTCAAGAAGTAGAAAAAACAATTATTCTAGACCAACGAGAAGGTACTCGTGAAGATAAGTTGGCATGGTTTAAAACCCAACGAAATAGCAAAGAAAAACTAATTCACTCTAAAATCATTCTTTTTGGAGCTTCCGATGATAGCAAAAAAGAATCCTATGAAAATATTATCAATCTTGAAGATTCACTAGACCTCACATTCCCTATTATCCATATTTATAAAGCTTGGGGTGAAAAGAAAGAACAAGAATTTCCTGTAAAAGAAATCAACGCCATTTATGAAATTGGTTCTATACCAATGATTACGTGGGAACCATGGGTAAGTGATTTTTCTGTTGAGAATTTCCCAGGTATTGAACCGATAGAAACCAGAGATAAAGGAGCTATGAAGGCTGTCGCCAATGGATTATATGATTCCTTTTTGAAAAAATGGGCATCTGATGCAAAAAAATTCGGACATCCAGTATATTTAAGATTAGGTCATGAAATGAACGAACCATACCGTTATCCTTGGGGACCTCAAAATGATACTCCTCAAGAATTTGTAGCAGGTTGGAGACACGTACGTGATGTATTTGACCAAATTGGTGCTAAAAATATTATTTGGGTTTGGAGTCCTCATACTGCCTATGGCTATTTTGATGCGTATTATCCTGGTAGCGAATATGTAGATATGATTTCTACTGGTATCCTAAACTTTGGAACAAGCATAAGTTGGAGTAAATGGTGGACATTTGCCGAAATTTTTGGAACACACTACAAAGAACTAGCAGCTTTTAATAAACCCATGATGATAGCAGAGTTTGGTTCACTAAAAACAGGTGGGGATCGAGCGAAATGGTTTGGAGATGCGTTACAAAATTTCCAGAAAAATTATCCTTTAGTTAATTCGATTGCATTCTTTCACTACTCTGGAGATAAAACTATTAGCGACAAATCAGTTAACTGGTATATCAAAGACGATAAAAAAGTTACTAGCGAAATTAAAAAACAATTAAAACTTTGGGACGCTTCTGTAAAACAACCTTCTATAGAAGTAAAAAAATAATTTGTTTTTTCTATATTCAGGTTAATCTTCAACTAAACAAACAACCAAATTATATTTACAAAGCAAAACTTTGGGTCAAAACCCCATATGAGTTGTAGTATTGTTATTGATGTAATTATTATAATTGGTTTTTTATATTTTACTAAAATAGGTTTCATTTTTTAATGGTTTTGAGTGTTATTTGATTTGTGAAAAAACAAAATACATTTCGGATGCTATTTCGATGCTAAGCTCCAAATATTTTTCATCCATTACTGAAGTTCCGTCAAAGGCTTTTGGATCCTCATAGCGAATTGGTAAACGCCTCTCCGCTCCAGCTATAAAAGGACAACCTTCATCCGCAGAGGAACACGTCATAATTGCAGCAAATTTATTTTCTGGATTGAATGTATCATCAAATGTTTTCGAGAAGCATATAATAGGATGTTGATTATGATCATATTTAATTCCAAAAACAGGATTGACTGTATCACTTAATTTCTGAATTATAAATCCTTGTTTACCTAGTGTTTCTCCAATTTTAAAAAAAATTGCTGTAGCTTCTGTTCCACCTGAATAACAAAACACATTTTTGATTCCAAAATGAAAAGCCATTGTTTGCGCCCATATTTGCGCTAGATGACTTCTACGAGAATTGTGAGTACAAATAAAATTCAAGTGAACCTCTTGATGAAAATTTACTTTTTGTTGAATATAATCAATCAAAGGTTGAAGCACTTTCTTCCTTTCTTCGGTAATAGTAATTTTAGAAAGTGCTGCGATAGTTTCAGATAGATTCATTGCGATGTTTTTTGAAAATTAGAATTGTAAATTATTGAATAAGAACATTTTTGATTAACAACAACCCGAATTTGGTGTACAAGAAGTTTTATCTTTTGGTTTCCACTCTCCTATTTTGACATTCAATTTTTCTGGAGGAATTCCACACTGATCTTTAGCCAAACAATCTGTGATTTTGGATTGAAGTTGAAAATTAGTTCCATTAAAATCAAGACCAAATTTACCAATAGTATCTTTCATTTGATATTCTACTTCAATTTCTAAATCAGGTATTTGTAATTTGGATTCAGACAATTCAATAATATGAAGTAATTTTTCTGGATGCAATCGATGATCGAAATCATTTGCTTCCCAAAGTTGAAAATTAACCACTTCCTCAGAACGAATAACGCCACCACAATCAATAAAATGTTTAGTTATTTTGCCTACTTCAGTTACATGAAAATGATTAGGCACCAATTCACCATTGGGAAGTTCAAAGCCAATTGTAGTTAGTTTTTTTAATTCGTTTTTAATTTCTGTTAATGTCATAATAGGAATTTTGAAGTATTGTATTAAGTAGATTTTATTTTATTGACTAACAACATTTATTTTTTAATTGTTTAGAAATAGAACCAAAATAATGTTCAATTCTGTGAATGATTTCAGGATTAATACAATAACAGATAGCAGTTCCTTCAATAGTTCCTTTAATGATATTAGCATTTTTCAATTCTTTCAAATGTTGTGAGACGGTCGGCTGTGCCAATGGCAATTCGTTCACAATATCACCACAAATACAGCTTTCAGCAGACAATAAATAATCTACAATCGCTACTCGTGCTGGATGAGACAATGCTTTAAAAAAAGTTGCCATTTCGTTGTGTGAAATAGAAAACGATTCTGATTTAGATGCTCCCATAGGAAATCATTTATTTTTATATTGCAATATTACGATAATATAATAAATTAAACCAATTAATTAAATAAAAATTGTAAATCATCTACGCTCAAAAATTCCAGAGACCATTTTCTTAATTCCTAATAATTTTCACTACTTTTGAAATCTTAAAAAAATATAGAAAAATGGCAGCAATTACATTAGGCGGAAACCCAATAAATACTAGCGGTTCGTTACCATCAGTTGGCTCAAAAGCACCTGATTTCAATTTAATAAAAGAAGATTTATCAACTGTGACTCTAGCCGATTTCTCTGGAAGTAAGCTGGTTTTAAATATATTTCCAAGTGTTGACACAGGAACTTGTGCCACATCGGTAAGAACATTCAATGCTAAAGCAAGTGAATTACTGAACACAAAAGTACTATGTATTTCAAGAGATTTACCTTTTGCTCAAAAACGTTTTTGTGGTGCAGAGGGTTTAGCGAATGTAATAAACCTTTCTGATTTTAAAAATGGTAGTTTTGGTAAAGATTACGGATTAGAAATTGCTGATAGTGTTTTTGCAGGATTACACTCAAGAGTAGTTATTATTATTGATGAAAATGGCATTATTAAATATACGGAACAAGTTTCAGAAATAGCAAACGAACCAAATTATGATGCAGCTTTAGCCGCACTTTAATAGCATATTATGGAATTTGAAAGAGATAAATCTTTTTTATCAGGACGATTCAAAAGTATTGGCTTTGCCGTAAAAGGCGCTATCAAATTAATCACTACGGAACACAGCGTAATGACACAATCTGGCATTGGTGTTTTGATGGTTATAGCAGGTTTTTATTTTCATATTTCACATGAAGAATGGCTTATTCAAACTTTGGCAATTGGTTTAGTTCTGGGAATTGAGGGATTAAATACTGCTGTTGAAAAAGTAGCCGATTTTATTCATCCTGAATTTCATGAACGTATAGGATTTATTAAAGACATTGCTGCGGGAGCTGTTTTTTTTTGCGGCATTAACTGCAATTGCAATTGGTTGTATTATTTATATTCCTAAACTTTAAAATAGAATTTTATAGACGGTAAATTCATGTAAGAATGGCTAAATCAGTTAAAAAGGAAAATACAAAAGCGACAGAACCCGGAGAAAAACTTCCGTGGAAAATCAAAAGACAATACAAAGTAATTTTGGGTTGCCTTTTGGTTCTTCTCGCAGTAGGCTTATTGGTAGCTTTTATCTCGTTTTTCATCTATGGTCAGCAAGACCAAAACATTGTAAATGATTTGGGTAATCGAAATGAAAGTGCCAACAATTGGTTGGGAAAATTAGGAGCCTATTTAGCAGACTTATTCATCTACAAGGGTTTTGGTGCAGCTTCTTTCTTATTTGTGAAATTATTCTTTATCACTGGAGCTTTTTTAGTACTCGATTTACCGCTAAAGAAATTAAAAACTACTTGGTTTTGGGATTTATTTGCTATTGTAGTACTTTCAATTTTGTTTGGCTTCTTTGCTAATTCGATTCCAGAATTAGGCGGTACAATAGGATATGAAATGAATTTATTCTTTCAAGATTATATTGGAAAAACAGGCACCTTATTAGTTTTAATTTTTGGCGTAATTATTTATTTATTGTTTAAAATTAAAATATCGCCTGATTCCTTCAAATCATTTTTTGAAAAGAAGCATAAAGAGATTAATGACGACATGGAAGCTATGAAAGCTACAACTTCGGACTCAAGCGCCTACAATCTTGAAGAATTTGCCATTGAAGATTTTCCTGAAGATCTGGAAGAACCTATTGAAGAACCATATATAAAACCATCTTCTCAATTTGAATTAAATAAAGAGGCTTTAAAGCCAACGATATCCAGTTATTCTGAAATTGAATTGGAACCAACTTTAAAGAATGAACCTAAACCAAGTCCAAAACTTGAAATATCAGAACCCGAAGTTATCAAAACTAACGATGAAGTCTTTGTGATTGAAAAACCGCAAGATGAGGATAGTATTGATGATAATTTAGCTAATCGATTAGTGGCTGATTTTGGTCTATTTGATCCAACTTTAGAGTTATCAAATTATAAGTTTCCAACCATCGATTTGCTAAAAGAATATAGTTCGGTTGGTATTACAATCAATCAACAAGAATTAGAAGACAACAAAAATAACATCGTTGAAACACTTCGTAACTACAAAATTGACATTGCACAAATTAAAGCTACTGTTGGTCCTTCGGTAACTTTATATGAAATCGTTCCTGAGGCTGGAATTAGAATTTCAAAGATTAAAAGTTTAGAAGACGATATTGCATTGTCTTTATCTGCATTAGGAATTCGTATCATTGCTCCTATTCCAGGAAAAGGAACTATTGGAATTGAGGTTCCCAATAAAAATCCAACCATGGTTCCGATGAAAACGGTAATTTCATCAACTAAATTTCAAGAAGCCGAAATGGAATTGCCAATCGCTTTAGGTAAAACCATTTCGAACGAAACTTTCGTATTTGATTTAGCTAAAATGCCGCACTTATTGATGGCTGGTGCCACTGGTCAAGGAAAATCGGTTGGTTTAAATGCCGTTTTGACCTCTTTATTATACAAAAAACATCCTGCAGAAGTTAAGTTTGTGTTGGTAGATCCAAAAAAAGTTGAATTAACGCTTTTCAACAAAATCGAAAGACATTATTTAGCCAAACTTCCTGATTCTGAAGATGCTATTATTACTGACAACAGCAAAGTAATCAACACATTGAATTCTCTTTGTATCGAAATGGACAATCGGTATTCTTTGTTAAAAGATGCTATGGTTCGTAATATTAAAGAATATAACGAAAAATTCAAAGCACGAAAATTAAATCCAGAACACGGACACCAATTTTTGCCTTATATTGTTTTGGTCGTTGACGAATTTGCCGATTTGATTATGACTGCTGGAAAAGAAGTTGAAATACCTATTGCACGTTTGGCTCAATTAGCAAGGGCAATAGGAATACACTTAATTATTGCAACGCAACGTCCTTCTGTTAATGTAATTACAGGAATGATTAAAGCCAACTTCCCCGCGCGTATTGCTTTTAGAGTAACTTCTAAAATTGATTCTAGAACTATATTAGATTCTGGTGGTGCAGACCAATTAATAGGTCGAGGGGATTTATTATTTTCAAATGGAAATGACTTAATTCGGGTGCAATGTGCTTTTGTAGATACGCCAGAAGTAGAAAAAATTGTAGATTATATTGGTTCTCAAAAAGCGTATGCTACAGCTTTTATGCTACCAGAATATGTAGGTGAAGGAGGTGATAACGTAAAATTAGACATTGACATTTCTGAAAGAGACAGCATGTTTAGAGAAGCAGCAGAAATAATTGTAACAGCTCAACAAGGTTCGGCATCATTATTGCAAAGAAAGTTGAAATTAGGGTACAACCGTGCAGGTAGATTGATTGATCAATTAGAAGCAGCAGGAATTGTAGGCCCTTTTGAAGGAAGCAAAGCAAGAAATGTTAATATTCCTGATTTGTCTTCTTTAGAACAATTTTTAAACAATGAACAAAACAATTAGTACAATGAATAAATTTCTGTCAATTGCCTTACTCTTATTTTTAAGTGTTACTTCTAATGCTCAAGACAAAAAAGCAAAAACTCTTCTCGATGAAGTAACCACAAAAATCAAAAGCTATAAAAACATTGTTATTGACTTTAAATATACTTTAAACAATTCTAAAGAGAATGTCAATCAAGATAGCAAAGGAAATGTAACACTTCAAGGCAATAAATATGTATTAAATTTTATGGGAGTTACCAAAATATTTGATGGTAAAAAAACATATTCTATTGTTCCAGAAGATGAAGAAGTTACTATTTCAAGCGTAAATGATAATGATGAAAAAGCAATAACGCCCTCTAAAATGCTGACTTTTTTCAACACTGGTTATAAATTTACTTGGGACATTCTTCAAGATGTGAAAGGACGTAAAATTCAGTACATCAAGTTGACTCCAAATAATGGTAAAGATCAACGTAAAGAAATCCTTTTAGGAATTGATATTCAAACGAAAACTATTTACAATCTTATTGAGATTGGAAAAAATGGTACCAAAACGACTTTGACTGTTAATTCTTTCAAAACCAATCAACCTTTGTCAAATAATCAATTTACATTTGTTGCTAGTAAATATCCAAAGTACTACCTCAATAAATTAGATTAATCTTTGTGAAAATATTAGATAAGTATTTATTAAAAACATTCTTAATTACATTTACTACGGTATTTGTAATTTTGTTTTTTATATTTATATTACAAACAGTTTGGCTGTTCATTTCGGAGCTGGCAGGAAAAGATTTAGATTTTATATTAGGTATTAAATTTCTGTTATTTTCCATGCCTCGAATAGTGCCTTTAGTGTTACCGCTTTCGGTTTTATTA
>CAISUR010000154.1 GCA_903888655.1 uncultured Bacteroidota bacterium
CATTTAAAGAATTGTTATCTCATTATGGTCGACTTCAAGCTTGGATTCCATTTTACAAATCAACATTAGACGCCAATAAATGTCTATTAACTAAATATTACAGTTTCATTAGCAAACCTAGCTTTACCAATCAAGTCTCTGAAAATTTGTTCATCAGAAATGACTATCAAGATAGTATCATGAATCAAATTGCAAAAAGTAAACTATTAGAAAAACGAGAATATAAATACAGTGATTTTACTTTTATTATTTTAAAAAACTATCTTGAAAAAGCTAAGGGTAAATCATTGGATGAATTGACTACCAATAATTTCTACAAATCGATGGGAATGAATAATACAATGTATAACCCATGGCGAAAATTTGATAAAAATGCGATTCCTCCCACAGAAATTGACACCTATTTTCGTCATTCATTAGTGCAAGGATATGTGCACGATATGGCTGCGGCTATGCAAGGAGGCGTTGGCGGTCATGCTGGAATTTTTTCAAATTCAATGGACATGGCGAAGATCATGCAAATGTATCTTCAAAAGGGAAATTACGGCAATCATCAGTATTTTTCGTCACAAACTTTTGATGATTTCAATACATGTTATTTTTGTTCAGAAGGCAACCGTCGTGGTCTTGGATTTGATAAACCTCAATTAGGAAAAGAAGGTCCAACATGTGGTTGTGTTTCTCTGTCAAGTTTCGGTCATACAGGATTTACAGGAACTATGGCTTGGGCAGATCCAGTTACGGAAATTGTATACATATTTTTATCCAATCGTACCTATCCAGATTCCAATGCGCCCAATCGACTTTCAAAAGAAAATATTCGGGAAGAAATCCAGAAAGTAATTCAAGATGCTATTTTGGATAAATAGTTTTTTATTGTAGATAGAAGTCGTTAACTTCGTACTTCTAAAAAACACAAATGAAAATAGCAATAGTATGTTATCCAACCTTTGGCGGAAGTGGTGTAGTAGCTACCGAATTGGGTTTAGAATTAGCTCATCGAGGTCACGAAATTCATTTTATTACCTACCGACAACCCGTTCGATTAGCACTTCTCAATTCTAATGTTCATTATCACGAGGTCAACGTTCCTGAATATCCATTATTTCACTATCAACCCTATGAATTGGCGCTTTCAAGCAAATTGGTTGACATTATAAAATTGTATAAAATTGAATTACTTCATGTGCATTATGCTATTCCACATGCCTATGCGGGTTATATGGCAAAACAAATGTTGAAAGATGAGGGCATTATAATTCCAATGGTTACTACGCTTCACGGAACAGATATTACTCTTGTTGGAAATCATCCTAATTACAAAACGGCAGTGAGTTTTAGTATCAACAAATCAGATGTTGTGACTTCAGTTTCTCAAAGTTTGAAAGAGGCTACTTATGATTTATTTAATATTAAAAATGAAATTCACGTAATTCCGAATTTTATTGAATTAGACAAACAGCGAAATGAACCTTTGATTTCTTGCAGACGTTCCGTGATGGCTAATTCAGAAGAACGAATTATTACGCACATAAGCAACTTTAGAAAGGTAAAAAGAATTCCAGATGTAATCAAGATTTTTTATAAAATACAGCAATTTATTCCTGCCAAATTAATGATGGTTGGCGACGGTCCAGAGAAGATAAAAGCTGAGCGTTTATGTGAAGAATTAGGAATTCAAGATAGAGTAATATTTTTCGGAAATAGCAATGAAATTGATAGCATTCTTTCGTATTCTGATTTATTTTTACTTCCTTCTGAAACCGAAAGTTTTGGTTTAGCAGCCTTAGAAGCAATGGCTTGGAGCGTTCCTGTGATATCAAGTAATTCTGGAGGTTTACCCGAAGTAAATTTTGACGGAGTTTCAGGATATTTAAGTAATGTGGGGAATATTGATGAAATGGCAGAAAATGCCATAAAAATTTTAAACAATAATGATAATTTAAATACGTTTAAGAAGAATGCATTATCGGTAGCAAAACAATTTGACATAAAAAATATTTTGCCATTGTATGAATCTTTATATGAAAAAGCTATAAATCATTCTAAACAAACTACTTAAATATGATGAAAAAGATAATCTTATTTTTTATTGCTTTTATTTTATTTTCGTGTTCTTCTTCAAAACCACCCTTACTTTCGGGAGTTAAATACGATATCTTGATGAGAAATGATTATGGCGGAGCAGCTTTTCAATTTTATGAAATTATTTCAGAGAAGAATGAATTTGAAATGTTATTAAACGATGATTTGATAAAACCATACGTAAAGAAAGATGATATTCAATCGTGTAATTTTATTTTAGTGAATATGGGGGAGAAAAAATCAGAAGGATATACACTAAAAGTTAAAAAACTTGAAGAATTACCCGATAAAATTGTAGTTACATTAAAGGAAATTGAGCCTAAAGGAATCATTGCTGAAGTAGTCACCAAACCGTGCTATGTGATAAAAATAAAGTCTAAAAAACCTATTGAAATTAAATAATGCACTTGTATAAATGAAAAGAATACTACTTTTTCTCTAATTAAGAAAGCATATAAATCTCTGCTTTTAATTTATTTCACAACAATATCATACTTTTCTAATAATCCTTTCAAGCCATCTGTCGAAA
>CAISUR010000155.1 GCA_903888655.1 uncultured Bacteroidota bacterium
AAAAACAATAAAAAAGTTTTTCATGCCATCGGACATGGTTATACCACAGGAATGTCTAAATGGTTTTTTAAGGTAGAAGACAATTATGAGTCTTATTTTGACAAGGTAACAGGAAAACCCTATCAATATGTAAGAAAAATAGATGAAGGAGGATATACCAAAGATCAAGAAGGTTTTTTTAACCAAGACAAAAATACAATTTTAGTAAAAGATTATAAAAACAATACCACAAAATCATTTGCTACGCCTGAATATATTCAAGATATAGTGTCAACTTTTTATTACCTTCGAAATCATCCTAGTGTCAATAAAATGAAAGTAGGTGAGTCTATAGCGATTGATATGTTCTTTGATGATGAAACCACTAAATTTAAATTAAAATACATAGGGAAAGAGGATGTAGATACTAAATTTGGTGTTGTTCCATGTATCATTTTTAGACCATTGGTGCAGTCAGGTCGGGTTTTTAAAGAACAAGAAAGTTTAACGGTTTGGATTTCTGATGATGATAATAAAATTCCTGTTAGAATTAAAGCCAGTTTAGCAGTTGGTTCTATCAAAGCAGATTTAGAATCGTTTAAAGGATTATCAAATCCATTTACAATTAAAGCACAATAATGAATACAGTTACAAGCAGCATAATAGAAGAATTAGAAAATAAATTTGAGGCATTAAATCAGAAAACAGAAACTCATCTTGAGGGATTGTTATGGTCAAAACCAATAACCTACTGGGATTATATTCAAACGGATGCTTTGTTAAATCTTCAAATTCAACGAACCACTTTGCCAGACGAAATGGTGTTTATTATGTATCATCAAGTTAATGAATTATTGTTTAAAATGATTCTTTGGGAAATCAATCAAGTATGTCATTGTGAAAAACTAGAAACCAAATTTTTTACAGATCGATTGATGCGAATTAGCCGTTACTTTGATATGCTTACGACTTCATTCGATATCATGGGAAATGGAATGGAAGTTGAACAATACATGAAATTTAGAAATACCTTAACGCCGGCTAGTGGATTTCAAAGCGCACAATATAGATTGATTGAATTTTCTTCTACCGACTTAATTAATCTAATTGATTATCGTTTTAGAGATTCAATAGATAGAAATACACCCTATTCTCATGCATTCGAACATTTGTATTGGCAAGCCGCAGGGAAAGATTATAAAACAGAAAAAAAATCTCTTTTAATTCTTGAATTTGAAAGAAAATATAAAGAAGAATTTCTTCGCTATATGGAAGAATACAATACCATAAATATTTGGAGAAAATTCAAACAGTTGCCAGAAAACGATCAAAAAGACGCTAATTTGGTTGCGGCTATGCGACATTATGATAGAACAGTTAATATCACTTGGGTAATGGGACATTTGAATGCTGCCAAAAAGTATATTGATAGCGGACAAGGAACTGGTGAAGCTACTGGGGGTAGTGACTGGAAAAAATACATGCATCCAAAATACCAAAGACGAATCTTTTTTCCCGAACTTTGGAGCGAAGAAGAATTGAAAAACTGGGGAGAAGATTGTTAAAAGAATAAAATACTCATATTGAGAAAAATTGCTATCCTATTATTGGTCGTTGTGTCATTATATTCTTGTAAAAAATCACAAGAAGAGTTTGTAATTGAAGATGTAGAATCTCAAAGGCCTATTATTGATTTTGGATTTCATTATGATGAATTTAATGTGCATTATGATACCATTCAAAGTCAAGATACCTTTGAAAGAATTCTAAAAAAGCAAAATCTTAATGGAAGAAAACCTGCCGATATTATTAAAATTGTTAAAGACTCGTTTCCAACTTCTGTCCGATTTAAACGACCTTACGTTTGTCTTCGATCTAAAGATAAATATCATAAACTTCAATATTTAATATACCAACCAACCCGCTTAGAATATTATGTAGTCGACTTAACTGACTCGATTGTTGGGTACAAAAAAAAGCGCCCACTCACATTTAAAAATAGAGTTGTGGCTGGAGAACTCACAGGACCACTAACGCAAACGTTGAGAAGTTTAAAAATTGATCCAACTTTGTCTGGTAGATTAACTAAAGTTTTCGCTTGGTCAATTGACTTTTTCAAGTCCAAAAAAGGAGATAAATTTGCTTTAAGCTTTACAGAACGATACATAAACGATACTGTTTATGATGGAGTTGATAGTTTAAAAGCTGCTTTTTTTGAATATAAGGGAGAAAAAATTTATGCCTTTCCTTTCGTTCAAGAAAGAAATGGAAAAACCGATTATTACGATGAAAACGGAAAAGCACTGAAAAATTTCTTTTTGAAAGCGCCATTAAAGTTTGTCAACATTACATCACATTTTTCTAAAAACAGATTTCATCCAGTGCAATTAATGTGGAAAGCCCATAAAGGAACCGACTATGCTGCTCCAACAGGAACTCCTATTATGACAACAGCAGCTGGAGTTGTAGAACAAGCAGGATATACCGCTGGAAACGGAAATTTTGTTAAAGTAAAACATGACAAAACATATTCAACACAATATCTTCACATGTCAAAAATACTGGTACGTCGAGGGCAGCGAGTGAAACAAGGCGAAATCATTGGTAAAGTCGGAAGCACAGGTTTGGCAACGGGACCACACGTATGTTATCGTTTTTGGCAAAATGGTGTTCAAGTAGATGCTTTAAAATTGAAATTACCAAATTCTCAAGTAATGGAAAGCCGAAATTTACCTAGATTCAAAGAGCAAATGCGACCTCTAAAACGAGAATTGGATAGTATTGCTGATTTGAAGTTTCAATAATAATATATTACCTGAAAAATTTTTCTCAACTACAACGTTTGCATAACTTATTAGAGGATAAAACTTATATTACTTTGATTGTTTCTCTTTTCTTTTCTCTAATTTTGTTTTTCAAAAAATAAAAAATGGCTTTACACAATACAAATCCAACTGCTACTGATGCTTGGGAAGCTCTTGAGCATCATTTCTCAACTATGGAAAACAATTCTATAAAAGAAATGTTCCAAAAAGATGACACCAGAGCAGCAAAATTTCATATTCAATGGAATGATTTTTTAGTAGATTACTCTAAAAATAATATCACTCAAGAAACTTTAGACTTACTTTTAAAACTTGCTGATGAGGTAAATTTAAAAGACGCCATAACCAAATATTTTGATGGAGATAGTATTAATCAAACCGAAAATCGCGCCGTTTTACACACAGCGTTGCGTGCTCCAGAAACTTCGACTGTTTTGGTTGATGGCATTAATGTAATCCCTGAAATTTATGAAGTAAAAAGAAGTATCCAAAAATTCACTAATCAAGTTACTACAGGGGAAAGAAAGGGATATACTGGCAAATCATTTACCGATGTCGTTAATATTGGTATTGGAGGTTCCGACTTAGGGCCAGCAATGGTAGTTGAAGCGTTACAATACTATAAAAATCATTTGAATCTTCATTTTGTTTCCAATGTAGATGGGGATCATGTGAATGAAGTTATTAAACGATTAAACCCAGAAACCACACTTTTTGTGATTGTTTCTAAAACATTTACAACTCAAGAAACGTTAACAAATTCCGAGACCATTAGAACTTGGTTTTTACAATCGGCAAAGCAAGAAGATGTGGCAAAACACTTTGTGGCAGTTTCTACGAACATTCAAAAAGTAACAGAATTTGGTATTGATGCCAACAATATCTTTCCAATGTGGGATTGGGTTGGCGGACGTTTTTCGCTGTGGAGTGCGGTAGGATTGTCTATTAGTTTGGCAGTTGGATTTGAAAATTTTGATAAGTTATTAAAAGGTGCTAATCAAATGGATGAGCATTTTAAAAACGAAATGTTTGATAAAAATATTCCTGTCATTTTAGCCTTGCTAAGTGTTTGGTACAATAATTTTTTTGGAGCCGAAAGCGAAGCCTTAATTCCTTACACGCAATACCTTCAAAAACTTGCACCTTATTTGCAACAAGGCATAATGGAAAGTAATGGAAAAAGCATTGGTCGTGATGGCAAACAAGTGAATTATGAAACGGGAACTATCATTTGGGGTGAACCAGGGACTAACTCGCAACATGCTTTTTTTCAATTAATTCATCAAGGAACTAAATTAATTCCAACTGATTTTATAGGATTTGTTGATTCGTTATATGGCAATCAAGATCATCACAATAAATTAATGTCTAATTTTTTTGCACAGACCGAAGCTTTATTAAACGGAAAAACAGCCGAGCAAGTGCAGTCAGAATTTGACAAACAAGATATTACTCCAGACCATGCAAATTTTTTAAAACCTTTTAAAGTATTTGCTGGAAATAAACCAACCAATACCTTGTTAATTCAAAAGCTAACACCAGAGTCATTAGGTTCATTAATAGCATTATATGAGCATAAAATCTTTGTTCAAGGAATTATCTGGAACATCTTTAGTTATGACCAATGGGGCGTTGAATTGGGAAAACAATTAGCCAATTCTATTTTGGAAGAAATACATTCAAAAGAGGTCAAAAAGCATGATAGTTCTACCGAATTTTTACTTTCACATTTCTTAAAAAATAAATAATATCAAACCTCATTCTCATCGGATGAGGTTTTTTTATTCTTTTTTCTTTACTTTTGTTAAAACATAAATTAAAATTAGATGTACGATTTAATACAAAAATTCCATTCTGGCTGGGCTTATCTTGCTCTTTTATTACTTGTTGTAGCTGTTGTTAATTCGTTATTAGGAATGACATCCAAAAAAGAATTTACCACTAAAGATAGAAAAATTGCCCTTTTTGGATTAATAGCAACTCATATACAATTAGTAGTTGGTTTAATTTTATATTTTGTTTCAGAAAGAGGATTTAAACTTTTTCAAATAGGAGTGGGAGAGGTTATGAAAACTGCTGTCTACAGATTAACGGCAGTGGAACACCCTTTAATAAATATCATTGCTATTGTGCTAATTACCATCGGATGGTCTAAACATAAAAAAGCAGCAACAAGTGAAGCTAAATTCAAATCAATAACCCTATTTTATGGTTTGGGACTGGTTTTTATTTTGGCTAGAATTCCATGGCATTTATGGTTTTAATCTAAACTACTAAAGTCCTTTTACAGGGCTTTTTTTAAGTAATGCATTAACAATAGTTACAGAGCATTATTAATCAATAAATTCAATTTTTAAAGATGAAACGAATACAAATACTACTTTTTCTTTTGATATCATTGCTTGTTAGCACTTCATTTAGTGCGCAATCAATTATTCCAGGAAAAAAGCAAAATAAAACAAGAATAGATTCTATTGCTAAAAGGAATACTACCGTAGAAAAAGATTTACAGGTTATCGATACTGTAGTTCAATATCAAGGAAAATTTAAACCGTTCAAAAAAACAGCTCACGCTTCCTATTACGCTGATAGATTTCATGGAAGACGAACAGCAAGCGGAAGAGTTTATGATAAAAACAAACTAACTGCCGCACATAAATCATTGCCATTTGGCACCAAAATACGTGTGACCAATTTGGCTAATGGAAAATCCGTAATTGTTGAAGTTATTGATCGTGGACCCTTTGTAAGGGGAAGAGAAATTGATTTATCTCGAAAAGCATTTTATACTATTGCTTCGAGTAGTGGCATGGGTTACATCAATGTGGCATTGGAAATTTTACAAAAATAACTACCATTTTTTAAACGGATGTAGACTTAAATAGGCGTTATAATAACGTTCATCTCCTGTAACCTCTGCGCCAAGCCAAATAGGTTTTTTAATGGTTTCATGCTCGCTTTCGAGTTCGATTTCTGCCATGATTAAACCATCATTATCACCATGAAACACATCAATTTCTATAATGTGCTTACCCGATTGTACTTCATAACGGGTTTTTTCGATTGCTCCTTTTTCACATAATTGTAATAAGGATTTTGCTTCTTCCACAGGAATTTCTTGTTCCCATTCCATTCTTGAGGTACCACCCTCATTACTAATTCCTTTGATAGTAATATATCCTTTTTCTCCTTTAATTCTAATGCGAACCGTTCGTTCTAGATCCGAATTAAGATACCCTTGTGCAATTTCGTTATGAGTAAAAGCTTCTTCTTTAAAAGCAAGCGAAGTCACCAAATATTTTCGTTCAATTTCAATCATACTACTATCTATTTGCTTCAAAAATACCATTTCCTTATGCAATAAAAAAACTAAATTTGTATTGTGTCAGACGAAATCAAACAACGAAAAATTATCCATGTCGATATGGATGCATTCTACGCTTCGGTAGAGCAAATGGATTATCCTGAGCTAAAAGGAAAACCATTGGCTGTTGGGGGTAGTGAGTTGCGTGGTGTAGTTTCGGCGGCGAGTTATGAAGCACGCAAATTTGGGGTTCGAAGTGCTATGAGTGGCGTTCAAGCCAAACGCAATTGCCCCGAATTGATTTTTGTGCGTCCTAGATTTGATCGATACAAAGAAATCTCGAACAAGATCAGAAAAATATTCCTTGATTATACCGATTTGGTAGAACCGCTTTCGCTTGATGAAGCGTATTTGGACGTAACTCAGAATAAAAAAGGAAATCCAAGTGCTAGTTTAATTGCACAAGAAATTAGAAAACGAATCTTTGATGAGGTTGGGCTCACAGCATCGGCCGGAATATCGGTCAATAAATTTGTGGCTAAAATTGCTAGTGATTATAACAAACCCAACGGACAAAAAACAGTAACTCCCGATGAGGTAGAAGCATTTTTAGAAAATTTAGACATTAAAAAATTCTACGGCATTGGTAAGGTG
Source organism: uncultured Bacteroidota bacterium (assembly GCA_903888655.1). Taxonomy (GTDB): domain Bacteria; phylum Bacteroidota; class Bacteroidia; order Flavobacteriales; family Flavobacteriaceae; genus Flavobacterium. The sequence goes on from CAISUR010000155.1 coordinate 6,763, forward strand.
ACTAAAGAAAAAATGTACCAACACGGGATTTTTACAGGAAAAGATTTAAAATCTAAAACCAAAGAATATCTAGAACAACATTTTGGAAAAAGTGGCTCGTTTTATTACAACATTGTGCGTGGCATTCACAACAGTGAGGTAAAACCCAATAGAATCTCCAAATCGGTGGCAGCCGAGCATACCTTTAATGAAAATCTAACCTCCGAGATATTTATGGTAGAACGATTAGAACAAATTGCGACTGAGCTCGAAAAACGATTGAAACGCTATACTATATCTGGAAAAACAGTTACTTTAAAAATAAAGTATAGCGATTTCACTACTCAAACTCGAAGTAAAACACTGCCTTATTTTATCTCCGACAAAGGATTGCTCTTAGAAACCGCCAAAGAATTGCTGTATCAAGAACGAATGAAAGAATCGGTGCGTTTACTTGGAATTTCGTTAAATAACTTAAACACCGAAGTGAAGAAAACAGTAGTGGTGCAATTGCGATTTGAGTTTTAAGATTTTTAGCTAGCTTTGTTTTGGAAACAGCTGTACATATGAATTTACAAACCTTCAAAAGAATTTATTTATAAAATTTTAAAAGGTCATGAAAGAAAATAAATATTTAATTGCGGTTGATAATTTATTCAAAGCTATTGATATAGCTGTAAATTTACCGGATAAATATCCGCAAATAAAGTTAGGTGATGATTTTCTGGATTTTTGCAAGGAATCCCAGCTGTGCAAAGAGTTCCTATGGAAAGCTCCGCAAATGTCTCCTGACTTTGCGGAATTCTTATATATTTGATAAAGTTTAAATTTATGAAAGAAGGCTATGTCATAAGAGATCAATCATTGCCTCATTTTTTAACAGCAACAGTTGTAGATTGGGTTGATGTTTTTTCAAGAAAGAATTATAGAGATGTTGTGGTAATGGGTAATGTTTCAAAGTTAGTGATGAACTAATTTATAGAGCATAACTATATGTAAATCAAAATATATTGTAAAATTAAAGGAAGAAAGACGGGCAGTATTGCTCGTCTTTTTACATTTGATAAAGTCTAAAAACAAATAAAATGATAAATTATAGCACTTCATGTTTTAAAGTTAGTGATACACAAAATTGTCCTAAATGTAAATCAAAAACCATCATTAAAAATGGCTTTACTAAAAACAAAAAACAACAATATTACTGTAAAACCTGTGTCACTCGATTTATAGATTATTATACAAACAGAGCATGTTTACCTTCAACTAACCAAAGCATTATTTTGCTTACTAAAGAAGGATTAGGCATTCGCAGTACTGCTAGAGTATTGCAAATATCAACCACAACATTATTGAAAAGAATTATTGCTATAGCTAAAAACATTCCTCAACCCATAATCAGTAAGCACAAAACCTATGAAGTTGATGAAATGAGGAGTTTCATTAAAAGAAAAGACAAACTAATTTGGATTGTGTATGCTCTGGAACGAGAGACTAAAAGAGTAGTGAGTTTTGCTATTGGTGCAAGAACCAATAAAACGTTAAATGTGGTGCTCCATACGTTGAAGTTAGCCAAAGCCAAAACAATTTATACCGATGGATTAAAGCACTATCAATTTTTAATAGAAAAGAAGGTTCACAAAGTCACTCGATTTGCTACCAATCATATAGAAAGGAATAATTTATCCATACGCACTCACTTAAAACGACTGAATAGAAAAACTATATGTTATTCTCGGAGTTCTTTGGTCTTGCTTTGCGTTTTACGTATTTATTTTTGGAGTTGATTAGAATTTGAAACTTTACAAAAGACAAAACCTAACTAGCCCTGATTGCAGCAAACCGCCGTGCGGTGCGAAAAGCGGGAAAAAGGATTGCAAAAAGAGACCGACCATTCGCTTCAAAATCTTCGAAAAATTTATTTTTAACAAAGTATTAAAACACACGTCCTTTTTTTTACTTTTGTGTGAAATTTACAATTGCTTAACATCACCCCTAAGCAATTTGGAAATCGTATAGCGCAAAATAGGCAATGAACAAAAGCAGCAAAGTAATTACCTTAATTTTAGTTGTCACTATAATTCAATTGTTATTGTCTGTTTTTTCCAATGAATTTATTCACTATTATCCTTTTTTTAAAAACGTTAATTTACTTTCGGATGTTTTAATTAATGAAACCTCTAAAAAAGAAAGTCATCCCAAAAAAAATTCAGCAACTTCATTTACGGCGGGCAATTTACCTATGAATGATTTTGATGCCTACGAGAAAAAAGGCACATTGATTCGCTTTAATTCGGACACGGTTTCGCCGGCATTACAAAAATTCAATGAAAAACTTATTGCTTTATCGGAGGGAAAGAAAGTAAAAATACGAATTGCGTGGTTTGGTGATAGCCAAATAGAAGGCGATTTTATTACACAAGATGTTCGTGAACAACTTCAAAATTATTTTGGCCAACAAAAAGGAGTGGGTTATGCTCCTTTATCCTCTATTTCATCAGATTTTAGAAGAACCGCTAAAGTTATTACGACAGGCGATATAAAATTGGATAATTTCAAGAAACAAGACTACAATGCGGGGCTGTTTTTCTCAGGTTATTCTTTTTTTAGCAACAATCTAGATGTTAATTTTCAAGATAATATTAGAAAAAACAGTGAACAAATTACCCAAAAATGGTTGTTGTTTGGGCGCGGCGATTCTATTACAGTAAAAATAAAAGATTCGGTTCGAAAATATCCTGCCAACTCCGAATTCAACAGAGTTTTACTCGGAAGTGGAACTTCAAATAAGATATTGTTTACATTAGCTTCTAAACGTACTCCTATTTACGGCGTAAGTTCCGAACCACAGTCGGGAATTGTATTGGATAATTTTTCTTTTCGCGGCATTACAGGAGTGGAGCTCAAGAAATTAAATAACAACTTACTTGCTCAAATCAATAAATCAGGATATTATGATTTGATTGTTTTTCAATATGGAGTCAATTTAATGTTTAAACCCAACGATACTAATTATGATTATTACTATCGCGCCATGAGACCTGTGTTGAAAAAGTTCAAAGAAAATATGCCCAATACAGAATTCTTAATGTTTAGTTGTTCTGATAGAGCATTTAATTATGATGGAACTTGGAAAACGGCTATTGGAATTGATTCCTTAATTGCTACTCAAGCTCGATTGGCTTATAATAATGATATTCCATTTTATAATTTTTATAAATCTATTGGCGGTAACGGCACCATCGTAAAATGGGCAGACAGCACCGTTCAATATGCCAATAAAGATTATATCCATTTTAATTATAAAGGAGCTAAAATCGTTGCTAAAACCATTTTTAAAGCATTTATAAACGATTACAATAAAGCAGTAAAGTTGAAAAAAGCCAAT
>CAISUR010000156.1 GCA_903888655.1 uncultured Bacteroidota bacterium
CCAGAAAGAATTCCGAAAAATAGCAATGGATTTGGCTATGGTAAATAACTATGAAGATTGGATTGAGCTCTATAAAAAGCTAATATTTTGGGAATTAGAACTAGAAAATATTGAGGATAGTAATTTGATTGATATTCTAGAATCTCAAAAAGTCGAAGCCAATTCACAATTCGGAAAATTTATCGAACGTAATTATGAAGATTGGTTTGTTGCCCCGGTTCGTCCAGGATCGAATGATGCAAAATCCGACAAACCTATACAATCTCATACTCTTTTTAGAGAATTAGTAGTTCCTGAACTTGTAAAAAAAGATAAACCTATTTTATTTGTAGTTATTGATAATTTAAGATACGACCAATGGAAATCCATGGAAAGTACCATAAATAATTACTACAAACTCGACAAAGAAATTCCTTATTATGCTAGTTTGCCAACTGCTACACAATATGCAAGAAATTCAATTTTTTCTGGTTTAACTCCTTTAGAAATGGAAAAACAATTTCCACAATATTGGAAAAATGATGTAGATGAAGGTGGTAAAAATCTTTTTGAAGCAGAGTTTTTAACCGCGCATTTAAAACGATTGGGATTGAATATTAAACAAGATTATTTTAAAATCACCAATTTGGCTGGAGGAAAGAAATTAGCTGAAAATTTTAAATCATTAAAAGACAACAATTTAGTTACTGTTGTTTATAATTTTGTAGATATGCTTTCTCATGCTAAAACTGAAATGGATGTAGTTAAAGAATTGGCATCTGATGACAAAGCTTATCGCTCATTGACCTTGAGTTGGTTTAAGAATTCGCCCTTATTAGACATTATTCAACAAGCTCAAAAATTAGCATTCAAACTCATTATAACTACCGATCATGGTACCATAAATGTTAAAAATCCATCTAAAGTAATTGGCGATAAGAATACCAGTTTAAATTTAAGATATAAAACAGGACGAAGTTTGACGTATGAATCCAAAGATGTTTATGTCGTTAAAGATCCAAAAAAAATAGGACTCCCATCTATAAATATGAGTTCTTGTTATATTTTCGCAAAAAATGATTATTTCTTGGCTTATGTTAACAATTACAATCACTATGTAAGTTATTATCGAAATACCTACCAACATGGAGGAATTTCCTTAGAAGAAATGATTGTTCCCTTTTTAGTGCTTAATCCTAGATAAAATATCATGGAAATTATCTTTTTACTTGATGAACTAGAAAATGTTGCCAAAAAAATACTTTCAGAACAGCCAAAAAAAGTAATACTTTTTAATGGTTCTATGGGAGTCGGAAAAACAACTTTGATAAAAGAAATGGCAAAAAAACTTGGTGTAGTCAATCCAACATCTAGTCCAACTTTTTCTTTAGTTAATGAATACCAAATCAATGATAATCAATTTATTTATCATTTTGACGTATATCGATTAAAAAATGAAATAGAAGCGTTAGATATGGGAATTGATGAATATTTATATTCTGGTAATTGGTGCTTTATCGAATGGGCAGAAAATATTCCGAGCTTAATTCCCGATGAGCATTCAATCATTAAAATTGAAATACTTCCTGATGAAAGAAGACGTTTAATTTTAACTTAATTTTTTTTGAAAATTGAAATTGATGCACTTTTTGAAATTGCTATTTAATTTTTTGTAACTTGGTACCATAATTCATTGTAAGTTATGTCAATTAGTACGCCTTTTACAAAACAGCAACTACTTCCTCAAGAGGAAAAACTTGAAATTACTCGTAAAAAAAGTGAATTGTTTATTGGAATTCCAAAAGAAACTAGTTATCAAGAACGACGTATTTGTTTAACACCAGACGCTGTTCATTCTTTGACTGCTCATGGGCATCGTATTTTAATTGAATCAAGTGCAGGGACTAGTTCTAGCTATTCCGATAAAGAGTATAGTGATGCTGGAGCCGAAATCACAAATGATACCAAAAAAGTACTGTCGTGTCCAATTCTTTTAAAAGTGGAACCACCAACAATGGCAGAAATTGAAATGATGAATCAAAATGCGATTATTATTTCTGCAATTCAATTAAAAACTAGAAAAAAAGAATATTTTGAAGCGCTCACTAAAAAGAAAATAACCGCATTAGCTTTTGAGTATATAAAAGATGAAGATGGTTCCTATCCTGCAGTAAAATCTTTGAGCGAAATTGCAGGAACAGCCTCAATATTAATCGCATCTGAATTAATGATAAACAATCAATTTGGAAAAGGCTTATTGTTTGGTAACATTACAGGCGTTCCACCCACTGATGTTGTCATTATTGGTGCTGGAACTGTTGGTGAATTTGCTGCAAAAACAGCGGTTGGTTTGGGTGCAAATGTAAAAATATTTGATAACTCAATTACGAAATTACGTCGCTTACAAAACAATTTGAACCAACGTGTTTTTACGTCAACCATACAACCAAAGTCTTTATTAAAAGCGCTACGCCGCTGCGATGTTGCTATTGGAGCCATGCGCGGTAAAGACCGATGTCCTGTTGTGGTTACAGAAACGATGGTCGAACATATGAAAAAAGGAGCTGTAATTGTAGATGTAAGTATTGATACGGGAGGTTGTTTTGAAACTTCAGAAATTACTACACACGAAAAACCAACTTTTATAAAGAATGATGTGGTTCATTATTGTGTTCCAAACATTCCTTCTCGTTATTCTAAAACTGCATCACTATCAATTAGCAATATTATTACTCCCTACTTATTACAAATTGCTGAAGATGGTGGAATAGAAAGTGCTTTACGATGTAATAAAGGATTAAAGAACGGAGTGTATCTATATCACGGAATTCTAACTAACAAAGCTATTGGAGATTGGTTTAATCTTCCCGATAGTGATATTAATTTAATAGTTTTTTAAAATTATTACTTGTAAGTATTACGCTCTTTAGTTTACCTTTGCATAAAAAATTACAAATGAAATTTTATCAGCGTTTTGCTTATTATTTAGTAGGATTAGTAATTGGAAGTTTCTTTGTTGCAGTCGTTTTATCCGGAAAAGATACTCGTTGCAATTATTTTCCAAATGCGAGAGTGTTAAATGATTTGAGAAACAAGCCTTTCAATTATAGCATTGAGGCATCCAGAAAACTTGCCGAAGATTGGGTAGACACTATTGATATAAAAAATACCTTAACCTATGGCGATGTTGATTTTGATAAAAGCAATAAACCTTATCAAAAAGGAAAACTATATATTATTCAAGGAAAAACTACCAAAAAAGATACGATTACACTGCGAGTAATTAACTACCCGAGTAAAGCCGTATTAGAAGACATCATTAGAAAATAAATCCAATTTCATAATTTATTTTTCATTTCTACAGGTTATAAATATCGTTCTTCAAATATTTTTTGATGATGGTTTTGATGTCCAATAATAACAAACCCAATCGCTCGTACCGACATGGGATTATTGGAAGCAATACCTATTCGACACAATTGCTCTTCATTAAATGATTTAAATAGCAATAAAGTAGCATGTCTTACAGAGGATAATTCCGTAAGTAATTCCATAATGCTTCTTTGATTTCCATTAGCTTCTATTACATACTCATTTTCTTCAAAACCCGGCAATTCTGCCTTATCATTTCTCGCAAAACGCAATGCTCGATAAGAAAAAATACGTTCAGCATCAATAATATGTTGAATAATATCTTTAATAGTCCATTTTCCTTCGGCATACCGGTAATCAAATTTATCCATAGGAATATCTTGAACAAACTTAATAAAACGATGTAAGGAAATTTCAAGTTCTTCAATTAGCGTATATTCATCTGTAACTTGGGCAATGTAATTTCCGTAATAACTTGCATATTCTGTTGATTGTAATTGAGAAGGCTTCATGAATACTATTTTTTTTTGATATTTAATTGATAATTTAATAGGGTTTTACATGTGACTCTATTACTTTTTGATTTTATTGGTTAACATCTTATATATTTCAACACTAGATCTATTTTTTGAAGTGTAAAATATTCTTTTATTGTCTGTAGAAGTAATCACTATAAAAGGACTTTTTTTGGAGTTGATTAACAACTTTATTTTTTCCCCCTTATTAGTTGAGAAATACCCTTTTTTAACCGTTTCAAGTGCAAATCCATTGATTTTTGAAGTGATTTTCGGTAATTCATCACTTAATGCAATAGATTTAACATCATTAAGATTTATATCTGTTCCATAAGAACCATTAATTGTTATTGTATTGTTCACTATGCTTATTTCATTATCGTTTAAGCTACTTTTAAATTCATAAGCTATAAATGCAAAAAGTAAAAGCATAATACCCATAGCTATGTAAGTTTTTATATTTTGTTTTGTATTCTTCTCTTTTGAAAACTGATTTCCTTTCCAAATAAAAAATGTGTAAGCAAGTATTGGATAAGCTCCTAAAAAAATACCACACCAATCTGAATCAACATAATAATATAATAGTAAAGAAATTATCAATAAAGATATTCCAAGTACTAGATGAAACTTTCTGAAAAAAGAGATGTAGGATTGGATGTCAAAGTTCTGTTGCTCTTCCTCGCTCATGGTATTGTAACCAGAGAGTAAATATTTTGCATTATTTTCGGTGACACAGAATGCGATAATAATAAAAATCGAACTTAAAATTAAGATGGGAATGACCATGTGACTAATAATTATTTTTATTTACAATTTACCTTGTTTAGACATCACAACTAAAATCACTATTGGAATAGCTAAAGCAACTACCATAAATGTATTGTCAAAAAAAAGATTGGGTTGTTTTAATAGAGTAAAAATATAACCACCAATTGCACCTCCGATATGAGCGGTATGACCAATGTTATCATTTTTTGCCTTCATACCATAAATTGAATATAACAAATATCCAATGCCAAAAATATAACCTGGTATGGGAATTGGAATAAAAAAGAAATAAATAGAAAGACTTGGATCTAACAATATAGCTGAGTATATAATTCCAGTAACCGCACCAGATGCACCAACAGCGGTATAACTAAAATCGTTTTTATGAAAAAAAACAGTGAGCAAGCTCCCAAAAATTAAACTTGCAAAATAAATTAAGAGAAACGAAAAGTTACCCATATACTCACAAACTACAGGCGCAAAAAAATAAAGAGAAAGCATGTTAAATGCTAAATGCGGAATGTCTGCATGAAGAAATCCAGATGTAATCATTCGGTATTGCTCACCAACTCGAATGCTTCCGATATGAAATTGATATTTTCTAAAGAAATTCAAATCTTCAAAACCTTTAATGCTAAAAATGACATTAATCGCAATAATTGATACCAAAAAAATATTTAGACTCATTGTTTTATTTTTAGTAAAAATAGGAATTGTTCTTTAGGTTTTGTTAAACCAAAGTAATAAAATTAACTTAAACTGTATATTTGCATAAAAATTAAGTAATGCAGTTTTTAGTTTATATTCTAATTTATCCGATTCTGTGGCTAATTTCTATCCTTCCGTTTCGTTTGCTCTATCTGCTTTCTGATGTAGTTTATTTTATTATCTACTACATCATTGGATACAGAAAAAAAACCGTTAGAGAAAATCTAGCTATAGCACTGCCTCATCTTTCAGAAAAAGAGCGTTTGATTATTGAAAAAAAGTCTTTCCATCATTTATGTGATATGTTTTTAGAAATGGCGAAGACAATGACCATTTCTGAAAAAGAAATTAATAAACGATTTAAATACAGTAATCTAGAAGTATATTTAGATTTAGAAAAAAAGAATAAAAGTATTGCATTAATGTGTGCTCATTATGCCAGTTATGAGTGGGTACTTTCTATGAATAACCATATTACATTTAAAGGATATGCTATTTATAAAAAAATTGCCAATAGATATTTTGATAAATTAGTTAAAGATATCCGTGCGAAATTTAATGCCTATCTTATTACAACTAAAGAAACAAAAAATTGCATCAAAGAAAATAACTCCAAAGGCATATTGGGCGTTTTTGGTTTTGCCAGTGATCAAACACCTCGAAATGGAGAAAATTTGCATTGGTATACCTTTATGGGTATTGAAACTCCTATTCATTTTGGTGCTGAAATGTTAGCAAAACGCTACGACATGAACGTCATATTTTTAAAAGTAAAAAAAGTAAAACGTGGCTTTTATGAAGCTTCATTTGAAGTGCTGTCGGATGATGTTAAATCGGTTCCTAATTTTAAAATTTCGGAGACATTCATTAAAAAAGTAGAACAACAAATTTATGAAGCACCCGAATTTTATTTGTGGACACACAAACGATGGAAACATAAAAAATCATAAGATGCGTAACTAAAAACGTGAAAAATCGTTCGTCTGTTTGCCAGGTTTCTTTTTAAATTTTACTCAAAGCTCACCATCCATTCTATACCATATTTATCTCTAAACATTCCAAAGTATGATCCCCAAGGACTTTCTGTCATAGGCATTTCAATTTGTCCTCCAAGTGAAAGACCATTGAATAATTTGTCTGCTTCTTCTTTACTTTCAGTACTAATTGAGATTTTAGACCTATTTTCATTTTCATTTGTTCTTCCCAAAAAATCTGGAACATCATTAGCCATTAATGTATTTTTCCCGATTGGTAAAGCAATATGCATTACTTTATTAGCTTCACTTTCAGATACTTCAAAGTCAGAACTTGCCAAATCTTTAAAACGCATAATTTTTGAGAATTCTCCGCCAAAAACAGATTTGTAAAAAGTAAATGCTTCTTCGGCATTTCCGTTGAAATTAATGTGAGGATTTATTGTTGCCATAAATATATTTTTAGAAATTAATTAATTTTTCAATTTCAAATTTAGTCATTTGCATAAAAGTGTTTATAACTTTAGGAGCTTTTTTAGGATCGTTCATCAATTTACTTAAAATTGATGGAACAATTTGCCAAGAAACTCCAAATTTATCTTGAAGCCAACCACACTTACTGTAAACCCCTTCTGCTCCTAGTTTCTCCCAATAGTGGTCTATTTCTTCTTGTGTATCACAAGTAATTACATAAGAGTTAGCAGACGAAAATTTATATTGTGAACCACCATTAAGCGCCATGAATTTGGTCTTGTTAAGCTCAAAAATAACTACCATAGCATTTTCTGATACTATTTTGGAATATTTAAATATAGAACAATAATATACTGCTGCAGTTTTAGCCTCACTGTCAAACCATAAGCAAGGAAAGATTTTATTTGTCATTATAATTATGTATTCGTTAGCAATAAGTTAGCTATTTTTTATTGATTTTTTTAGGTATGCTATATAAACATAATTTTACATTCTTGATCATTTAAGATTTTTTGTAATTACTAGTATCCTTTTTATTAGAAGAGTGAATAATATCTTAAACATCATATATCTTCAACTACTTTTTGGATATCGTTTAAATCATCAAGAATTACTTTTCTTAACATTCCTTTGAAAAAAATCATAGGTAATGATTTTATTTTTGCAATGATATTTTTTGATATGGTCTCATATGAACTTGTTATTTTGATTATTTAGTTTCTCAAATATATAAAAATTTTGTAAGTGTCAACATACTATAATCATCACGCCGAATTCCTACTCGCATTAGTATTTCCAAACAAAGAACGTGTTACTAACTTTTCATAGACTGCCAATAAAGTAGCATCGCCTCTACCCTTTTTAATTTCGTTGATTTTCATTAGTGCATATTGCTGTATAGTCAACAGCGGCAACACAATATCTTCTCGCATCTTGATGGAAGCTTTACCATCGGGATAGTTTTCCATCAGTTCGGTATGACCGGCAATTTTCAATAACAAGCGTTTAGTCAATATAAATTCTTCATAAATCAGTTGCCAAAATGCACCAAACGATTCATCGTGTTTCATATATTGCGTTAACGGAAAAAATGATTTTGCCAAGGACATCATACTGTTTTCTAATAAGGTTCTGAAGAATAACGACGATTCAAATAAGGATTGAATTTGTTCCCATCGTCCTGATGTTTCAAAATGATTTAATGCTGTACCAACACCAAAAAATCCGGGAACATTTTGTTTCATTTGACTCCAAGAACCTACAAACGGAATCGCACGTAAATCGTCAAAGTTTAATTCATTTCCAGTATTTCTTTTTGATGGACGACTGCCAATGTTGGTTTTCGAGTAATAATTCAAGGTACTCATTTGTTCCAGATATGGAATGAATTTAGGATGATTCTTGAAGCTTAAATACTTGTCAAAGCCAATTTGCGCCAATTCGTCAATAAGCGCTTTATCGGTATTCGATAAATTGGTTTCTTCTTTATTAAAAATTTGATTGGAAACTCCAGCACTCAAAAGATTTTCAATGTTATAGCGACATGATTCGGAGGTTCCAAAATTAGAACTAATGGTTTGCCCTTGAATCGTTAATTGAATTTCTTGATTCTCAATAGTTGATCCCAAAGAAGCATAAAATTTATGAGTTTTTCCTCCTCCACGAGCTGGAGGTCCGCCACGACCATCAAAGAAAATTACTTTAATGCCATATTTTCTAGAAATTGCTGAAATAGTTTCTTTCGCTTTAAAAATTCCCCAATTTGCCATTAAATAACCTCCATCTTTCGTCCCGTCAGAAAAACCAAGCATTACCGTTTGTTTGTTGCCTCTGTTTTTTAGATGATTGGCATATTCTGCATTGGTATATAATTGCTCCATAATGGTATCCGCACGATGCAAGTCTTCAATAGATTCAAACAAAGGGACAATATCAACTGTTGGAGTATTCCAATTACACAATTTGAACAAAGCCAAAGTTTCCATGACGTTTAATGCACTTTCATTGTTGGAAATAATGTAGCGATTAGCCCCTAATTCGCCATTATTTTTCTGAATGTTCTTGATGGCATCAATAGAATCTAATGTTTGTTGGGTTATTTCATCCATCACCATATCAGAAGAAAGAGTATGCGATAGATTAGATAATAATTCAAAGCGTTCTTCATCAGAATATTCAAAATATTTTTTAAAGTGTTCTTCAGTAATCCCAAAAGCATCAAATAGCGTTTTAATGACGTGATTGTGAACTTTACTATTCTGACGAATATCTAAAGAAGCAAAATGAAATCCGAATAAATTGACCTTATTGATTAAATCCGTAATCGCATCTAAATATAAAGATTGATGATTTTCGGAACAAATTATTTTGATTTGATTTAGTTTATCTTTTAATTCGGATAAAGTTATGTAAATTTCTCCATTAGAGTAAAATACGGAACGATATAATTTATTTTCAATATCAGATATGATGACATCAATTCCCGAAAAAGTCAATTTTCGTTTTAATTTTCGAATATCCGAATAATAACATTTTAAAATAGATGTTCGCAGTCTATTAGCAACTTTTATAGTAATTTCGGAAGTCACAAACGGATTTCCATCTCGATCTCCACCAGGCCAAAAACCAAGATTTATAATGGAATTAGAAATAGGTTTGTCTTTAAAAATATTTTTTTGAATATACTGAATCATTTCTCCCGAAGTTTGATAAAACACATTTTCAAGATACCAAATCAAACTTACAGCTTCGTCAAAAGGTGTTGGTTTTTCTTTCTTAATAAAAGGTGTTTTTCCTAATTGAGCCAATAATTCTTTGATGATATTTAAATCATTTTCTCGTATAGCATTGGTCAAATCGGTAATAATACCAAGCACTGAACCTGGATAGAACTGCGTTGGATGAGCCGTCAAGACCGTTCTAACGTTAAAATCTTCTAGAAAAGAAATGAGTTCTTCTTTTAGTTCTTTGGTATCGGCAAGTTCTTCAACTTCACGAAGCGATCCTTTTCCCTCCATATTATTAACAACCGGAAAAGCCGCATCTTCAATGGCATCAAAAAGCACAATCTGACGTTCTACATATTGTATAAATCGAAAGAGTAAGCTAATTTTTTCAGATTCAGTAACGTTATCTAAATATTTCTGTGAAAAAGTGTTTACAATCTCAATTGGAGTTAAATTGCTTTTAAAACCACTATCACACACTTCCGAAAAAAGTGGTAGCAAAACTCCTGTATTATCAATAGCATCAAATGGTAGTGTAATAAAAACACTATTATAAATATGATATTTAGACAAAACATTTTGATTAAAACGTTCTATTTTTGGAAGTGTATACATAGCAATAAATTGAATTTAAATATACAAAAAAACCTCAAGCAAAATACTTGAGGTTCAATTTATACTGCATTTTCTCGCAGAAAATTATATGTCTTTAAATATGGTATGCATCAAACGCTTTTTGTCGTTGATACTTTCCTCAAGTGAAATCATGGTTTCAGTTCTATAAACCCCTTCAATATCGTCAACCATGAAAATTACATCCTTAGCGTGTTTAGTATCTTTAGCACGGATTTTACAGAAAATATTAAATTTTCCAGTTGTTACGTGCGCCACTGTTACGAAAGGAATTTCATTGATTCGTTCCAAAACAAATTTGGTTTGAGACGTGTTATTAAGAAAAACACCCACATAAGCAATAAAAGAATAGCCTAATTTTTCATAATCTAAATTCAAAGTAGAACCCGTTATGATTCCTGCATCTTCCATTTTCTTAACTCTTACGTGAACCGTTCCAGCAGATATTAATAACTTCTTTGCTATGTCTGTAAATGGTATTCTTGTATTTTCTATTAACATATCAAGAATTAGGTGATCGACTTCATCTAAACGAAATTTACTCATAAGTACAAATTTTAGTATATTGTTGTGTATGTTTTTTTACAAATTAAACCAAAAATATTAAATAAGCGTTTAAATTGCTAAAAAAATATTACTTTTTAACTCCATTAACAAATTTAATATCTTTTCCTAAAGAAAAATCTGCTTTTTGATTAATTTTCGGAAATCCATTTTCATTATCAATATACAGCATTTTGTGCGCATTAAATTGATAATGACCTATCTTCCCTTTCAATTCGCCAATTTCACTTATATATGCATTAAATTGGACCGCTCCATCAATAAGCTCTTCTCTATATTGAGCAGCAAAATTCGTTATTTTTTCTTTACCATCATAATTTATTTTAACATTTTTATAAATAAAATCATAAAAAACGACTTTATTTTGCGGAATTTGTAAATAATAAGCGTTTTTGTTGCTAACTATATCGTTTTCGTAAATATGCTTTAATCCTGAAATTAATGCGATAAAAATCATTTTTCGAGTATATTCTCGATAATAATCATCTTTATAATGTCCCGCTTCAAAGAGGATTGTGGGTACATGTAATGATGTAAACCTATCGCCAATACAATTGAGGTTGAAACCATCATCAAATCTACCGACTTGATTCGGAATGTGCTTTTGCAATTCATCATTCATAGCCACAATAACATTCATGGCTTGAGAGCGCACTTCATTAACATCACGATTTTCATTAAATGATGGTGCTAAAAAAGAAACGGTAGCCATGTTTCCGGAGTCGCCTACTCCAAAAATAGTTCGTTGATCATGAAGATTATAACAAAAATCAGGTTGAAATTCATCGAATACTTTTCGTAATAACTGACTTTCGGGTTGCGATAAATCAACCGAATCACGATTCAAATCGATAGCGTTGGCATTTTCACGCGTGTATAATTCGGCTCCATCAGGATTTACCATTGGAAGAAAACAAAACGTAAACTCTTCAAGTAACCTCACTCCTATTGGCTCGTCTGAATGAATTACATTAAAAAAATCAAACAATGCTTTGGTCGTTGTACTTTCGTTTCCATGCATTTGCGACCACATGAAAACTTTAATCTTTCCTATTCCAATTACATATTTATAAATTGGTTTTTCTAAAACAGACTTTCCTACTACTTCTGTTGGAAGTTTATCTAAAAGCGGTGTAATATGATGTAGCGTAATATATCTGCCAAAAAGGGAATTCTCTTTATGCTGCTTATGTAAATCTATATAATCCATTATCACTATTTTAAACTTGAAATCAGATCGGAAGAGCGTCGTGTAGGGAAAGAGTGTAGGCTATAGTGTAGATCTAGGTGGTCGCCGTATCATTAAAA
>CAISUR010000157.1 GCA_903888655.1 uncultured Bacteroidota bacterium
ATTTTCACAATGAGCAACATCACTCGTCTCTTCGATTTTCCTTATTATCAATTGGAGAAAAACAATATATCGGATTGTCTTGTTACCAAATATAACGGAGAATGGATCAAAACTTCAACACAAGAATACATCGATAAATCCAATACAATCTCAAGAGCCTTACTTCGACTGGGTGTTGAAAAAAACGATAAAATCGCTATTATCTCCTCAACCAATAGGACCGAATGGAATATTATTGATATTGGTGCGTTACAAACAGGCGCTCAAACGGTACCCATTTATCCAACCATCTCTGAAGATGATTATGAATATATTCTCAATCACTGTGAAGCATCTTTATGCTTCGTTTCTGATGAGGAAGTGTTACGAAAATTAAATTTAGTCAAATCAAAACTTCCTTTTCTAAAAGAAGTCTTTTCTTTTAATCAAATAGAAGGTTGCAACAATTGGAAACAACTTTTAGAATTAGGTAAAGACACTTCCAATCAAGATATTGTTGAAACCAGAAAGAATGATGTAAAACCAGAGGAATTAGCTACAATAATCTACACATCTGGTACCACCGGAAAGCCAAAGGGTGTGATGCTTTCTCACAACAACATCGTCTCAAATGTGTTAGATAGCTCGCCTAGAATTCCGTTTGAAGAAGGAAGCAGTAGAGCGTTGAGTTTCTTGCCTATCTGCCATATTTTTGAGCGTGTAATTCTATATATCTATCAATATTATTCGGTTTCTATCTATTTTGCCGAAAGTATCGACAAACTTTCTGATAATATTAAGGAAGTAAAACCAACTGTTTTCTCGGTAGTACCCAGACTTTTAGAAAAAGTATATGATAAAATCATTGAAAAAGGAACAGAACTTACTGGAATCAAAAGAAAACTGTTTTTTTGGTCAGTTGATTTAGGATTAAAATATGAACCTTATGGTGCTAATGGTTGGTGGTATGAACTGCAATTAAAACTTGCTCGAAAACTTATTTTTAGTAAATGGCAAGAAGGATTAGGTGGTAATCTTACAGTTATGGTTTCGGGAAGTGCCGCACTCCAACAACGTCTTTCAAGAATATTTGCAGCTGCTGGAATGCCTGTTATGGAAGGCTACGGATTGACAGAAACTTCGCCAGTAATAACTGTAAATGATACTCGAAATTATGGTTTTAAAATTGGTACTGTTGGAAAACCCATTCAAAATCTAGAAGTTAAAATTGCTGGTGATGGAGAAATTCTCTGCAAAGGACCAAACGTAATGTTAGGCTATTATAAAGATGAGAAATTAACCAATGAAGTTATTTATGATGGTTATTTTCATACCGGAGATATTGGCGAAATTGACAGTGAAGGGTTCTTGAAGATTACCGACCGTAAAAAAGAGATGTTTAAAACCTCTGGCGGTAAATATATTGCCCCGCAATTGATAGAAAATACCATGAAACAATCTTTGTTTATCGAACAAATTATGGTTATTGGTGATGGCGAGAAAATGCCAGCGGCTTTCATACAACCTAATTTTGATTACATTAAAAATTGGGCAAATAAAGAAGGATTAGCAGTTGGAAATTCGAATGAGGAAATTATCTCTAATGAGAACGTAACACAAAAAATTCAAGAGGAAGTAAACTTTTTTAACGAGAAATTTGGCAACTGGGAGAAAATAAAAC
>CAISUR010000158.1 GCA_903888655.1 uncultured Bacteroidota bacterium
ATCTCCAAACATTTCTACCTGACCACCAATATACCTGTACAGATGAGCTTTTGCAGCATTTCTAATATCGTCAGGGAATACTTTTATATTTTCTTCTTTTTGAATTTTTTCAGAGATTAATGACCATTTCATCTGACTTTCAAAAGTAGGATATATCTCCAAGGCTTCTTCCTTTGTTCTAGGCTTTTCGTCTCCTTGTTCAAGCAATTTTACTAAAAAATCTTTAGGCAGTTCCATCTTCACTTCGTCAATCAAGAAATGATAAATCTGATCATGCATTTGTCTACGCGATTCTTCTGCAAAATAAGCGGCAATCTCTTCCTTTACAGTAGCTCTCAATTCTGCCTCTGTAGTTATTTCTTTCGAAGGATACATCTTCTTAAAGAATTCTTCATTCAACTCAGACTTTACTTGAAGACCAATATTAGTGATTGTAATTTTAAAATTCTTATTTGCATTCTCAGCATCTTCCTTATCCAATCCGAGATCTTCTAACACATAACCTCTTTCTTTTTCATCAAAGGCAGTTGCTATTGTGGTAGTTACAGAATCCTCTTTTTTCAAGCCGAACAATGACTTTCTAAATCTAGCTTCAAAATGCTTAACGTTCAGGTTAGTTGGTTTTTCCAACCCACCGTCTATAACATTTCCATCAGCATCTACTTCTGTAAAAATTACATTTAGCACATCTTCATCAGTAGCAACAGTTTCAGGTTCTGTCATTGAGCCACCCTGTAATTGCATTTTCTCTACCTGCTCGTCGAGCATTTTATCAGTAACATCAATTACATAACGTTTTACCTTGATGTCTGTCGGGTTTATAATTACCTCAGGTTTAATACCTACTTCAAATACAAACTCATATTCTTTTAGGTTCTTTATATCAATATTGTTGAAGTTGTTAGAAAGAGGCAGAGGATTGGCAATTGTATGGATATTTTCTTTTTCAAAATACGCCTGTAATTCCTTTTCTGTTGTTTTTAATACTTCGTCTGCAATAATTTTTTCACCATACAATTTATTTATCACAGCTGTTGGTACCATTCCTTTACGGAAACCAGCAATGTTTGCAGATGCAGCAGCTTTGGCCAAACCTTTTTTGTAGGCAGGTGAATAATCGGCAGGGGTAATGTTAATAGTTAATTTTTCGTGTAAAATTCCAATGTTTTCTCTGGTAACTGTCGCCATAATTTTAGATTAACTCGAAAAGAGTATAGTTATTTTTAAGATTAAAAAAGCCCCTCAGTAACTGCTGGGGGGCTTTTGAAGTGGTGCGGATGATAGGGGTCGAACCTACATGCCTCACGGCGCTAGATCCTAAGTCCAGTGCGTCTGCCAATTTCGCCACATCCGCATTAAGGGCTGCAAATGTATGGGTAATAATTCAATTGAGCAACCTTTTTATAAAAAAATTTATTACACCCTCAACTAGTTTGTCCAAATGTTAGCAAATTATTGTTTGGATCAAGCAATGCAAATTCAATTTGCCCCCATGGTTTTAATTGCAAGTGCCCTGAAGGATGTACCGGCACATTTTTGCTAATCAATTTCTGATATAGGTTTTCAATATCATTGGTACGAATATAAACTTGTCCATAATTTTCCTTTGGGTCTAGACTTTTGAATTCAAAAAAGTGAATTTGCATATTGTCTTTTTCCAACATCAAGTATCCATCAAAATCAATATTACTTACCAAACTAAAGCCCAACATTTCTAGGTAGTAATTCATGGTTACCACTTTATCTATCATTGGCAATTTGGGAATGATTCCTGTCAACATAATTTAATTTATTTTTAAAATAAACCGTCCTCAACACTTGTCAAGCTGATTTGTGAAAAAACGTTATCAATAAATTTTCAAGTTATCAGCTTCAATTTCCACCACATCACCTTTTTATTTGAGGATAGCTACTCCATTTTCTTTTGCAAATTCTTCTAGTTCAGGATAAAAAGAAAAACTTGCAATACCAAGGTAAAACTTATGGTTGGCATAAATAGGAAACAGCTTTTTAAAACTATCTACTTGTTTTGTTATTAATTTTTCAACATCACTTTTATGTGCTTTGTACTTGCATTCTATCAATGCAATGTTTTCTCCGTTATACATTACTATGTCAAACTCCCCCTGACCACGTTTGGACTTTGGAGTAAAGTTTTTTTACAATTGTATCATACCCAATCCCCCCCAATTCTGGTTTATCCAACAATG
>CAISUR010000159.1 GCA_903888655.1 uncultured Bacteroidota bacterium
AAATCTAAAAAATAAGGTAACAGATGAGCCTTTCTTTTGGTTCTTTACGCCAAAGGTTTTTAATGATAAACCCTTTACTGGAAAAGTTGATCAATCAACTTTTGACTTAAGTCTTAACTCTTATTTTAAGTCTTTTAAGTATATGAGAATAAGAGGGAGTTATAAAAAAAAATTAGAGGATTTATATTATATTGAATATGATATTGATATTCCTAAAGGAATAAAAATTTTCTCATTGATAATATATATTTTTTCCTTCAGTTTTATTAATATAATGATTTATCAGGATACTGGAAAAATAGAGGAATTTCCAAACATAATAGCATTAGCATTTTTATTATGGTATTTTTTAGTAAATACAATACTAAAAATAAAAAGTAAAAAAAAATTTGTAAATGAATTTAACCTCAAAAAAATAACTATCGCTAACTAATGTTCAAGAAATAGTCCTTTTTTAGTACATTATAGTTTAACCAGCTCGACATTCTATGATAAATTTAACCAAATATTACCCTATGCATTTGAAGACATCATTACTCTTGCTCCTTGTTACTCCATTTGTTTTTGGTCAAGCAAAACAAAGCAAAGAATTATCAATTCTGAACAAAACGGATTTTAAAATTACCTATTCCTCAGATTTAAAACTTGATGAAAGTGGAAAAGACGGAATGGTCTTTTTACTTTTAACTGAAAAAACAGATTCGGAAGACAATTTCATTGAAAACATCAATCTCATCAAGCAAGATTTAGAAAATCTGGATATAGATTTAGATAAATTCGTTGCAATAACTGAAAAACAAATTATTGAAAGAGGAAAATTGGTTGATAGCAAACGATTGAAAAGAAATGGAATGGAATATCAAAGATTAGTTTGTGAAGTATTTCTACATAATTTTGATTTGAAATTTTTACAATATGATTTTGTCAAAAATAATAAAGCGTATGTTTTGACTTTTTCGGCTAAAATAGACGTATTTGAAAAATATCTAAAAACAATTGAGCCAGTAATGAAGAGCTTTACATTGAAATAATCAAGAGTTCTACTTCGTTTTTTGACCGTAAGAGTTTTTAAAATATTCTCATGATTAAAATTATTAAAAACAGACAAACGCAAAATATCAAACGTTGCAGCTGTCGATAAGCACATGAATGACAGTGATATACTTATTTTTAATCAAGCATCTCAAACAATTTTAAAGTTGAAAAAATGAATTTTTAAAAATTAGTACCCAATATATTTTATACAGACATCGCGGATGGTTTGATTATGTTTGTAAACTGTTTAGAATTTTCCATTGCACATAATGAACTGCGATCTAATCAACCATTTTGTGTATTAGAAAAAGATGGATTGTGCATAAATCTTTTTGAAAATGCTGTTCTTGCTAAAGAACATAGTCTAGAATTTAGATTGGTGACCAAAAATATTGAAGAAGTTTATAGCCGAGTTTCTAAGTTATATCCTGAATTACTGTACCCAAACCTTCATGAAATTTGTCTTCGCCCTTGGGGCGCCAAAGAATTTGCATTAATGGATAAACAGCTTGGAATTATTATTCAAAAATGGTAAGAATAACCAGCACTAGGAGTAGTTTCTTGCACATAAATTAGAAATACCCCCGCAATAAATCGCCAATCAAATCTCTAATAGATTATACAAACTAGAACATTTCGTTTTCAGTACTATACAAGGTAATTTTTAAATTAGTTGATTAGGTGAACCTCAAAAGTTATAAAAACTATCAGGATTAAGACCAGCATTGCAAACATAATTTTAAAGTTATGTATAAATATTGTTTATGTTTTGTATAGCTATTATAAATAACAACTTATGAATAAAAAAATTCAACTTTGCATTGTCAAACAAAAAAAATAAAAATGAAACATCACTTTATCAAGGTTGCGGTAGTCGCAATAACCATTCAAACATTTATTGGATGTAATGCTATTAAAACTAAAGAAACAACCTCTGAAATTCAGCAAACAGCAAATAATAAACGTCATGTACTTACCAAAGCCGAGCAAGATGCCTTAACCCCTGACCAGGTTTTACAAGAATTTAAAGAGGGCAATCAACGCTTTAATTCTAGTAATGTCACTGAACGGGAGCATTCAGAATCTATTAGAAAAGCAGCTACGAGCGGTCAATTTCCAAAGGCTATGGTTTTAAGTTGTTTAGACAGTAGAGTACCTGTTGAAGATATCTTTGACCAAGGTATTGGAGACGTTTTTGTGGGCAGAGTTGCAGGAAACTTTGTTAATACCGACTTACTAGGGAGTATGGAATTTGCTTGTAAAGTGGCTGGAGCTAAACTAATAATAGTGATGGGGCATCAGCATTGTGGAGCCGTTAAAGGAGCCATTGATGATGTGCAACTAGGAAATATAAAATCAATGGTAGCCAACATAAAGCCTGCAGTAGAGATGAGTACAACTTTTGACGGTGAAAAATCATCAAAAAATGAAGCTTATGTAAAAGTTGTGGCTCAAAATAATATCAAAAATACAATAGCTCAAATTAGAGCTAAAAGCGACATTTTAAAAGAAATGGAAGCTAAAGGTGCGCTAAAAATAGTTGGAGTATACTATTCTTTACAAACTGGAACATTAGAGTTTGTTGAATAACTGCATTAGTCAAGATATGCAAGTTCAACGGAGTGAGTTCTTTAGTCAGGTTACTTAAGAATCCTTAAAATAAAACTAGAATCACATCTTATGGTGTGATTTTTTTGTTAGCTTTGTTTTGAAGTTATAAGATTGCATCGATTATTTTCTATCTTGATCCTACCCTATTCATTGGTTAGTATCCTAATTAATCCAACCCATTACATAATGACATTAAAACATATCGTTAGCATTTTATGGTTATTTTTTATTTTTTCATGCACCCATAAGGACAATGCTGTTGCTACCTATACTATTTCGGGAACGGTATATAATTTGTATAATATAGGTATTTCCAATGTAAAAGTCTATTATTCACCTAATGATTATGTACTCACTAATGCCCAAGGAAAATTTGAAATTAATAATGTTATTAATCCAACATCTATTTTACCTATTGACGAAACGTACACTTTTACACCAAATTCTACGATAGCTTCAAATGTCACCAACGGAATCGTTTTTTATGGAATTCCCAAAGAAACAGCTAATTCCATTGCGGTATATAGTTGGTTTACTCAAAATCAGTTGCCTAATGGTTTAGAACCGAGTACTGAAAATGGATCTGTTGTTTCATTATATGATAATGCATTAGCAGCATTGGTTTTTGTAGCCAAAGGAGATAAAACAAAGGCAGAAAGTATCTTTAACTTTTTCAACAACCGCATTTCAAGCGAACTTAATTCAGGTACGGGAGGCTTTTCTCAATTTAGAGATCCTAACGGAGTACCCAACGGTACCAAATGGCTGGGAGACAATTGTTGGCTACTAATCGCATTAAATAATTATGAATCCCACTTTAAAAGCAATACCTATAATAATTTACAAAACAGTTTAACCTCTTGGATTCGATCGCTACAAAATGCTGATGGGAGTTTGAATGGCGGTTATGACAATAACGGATTAATCAACATTCAAGTGACTGAAGGGATGATTGATGCTTATAATGCGATTTTGGGCTATGATACGTTTCATAGTAAATTATTGAATTATCTCAAACAGAACCGCTGGTCTTCGGCAAACCAATGCCTGATTGCTTATCCCAATAATTATTACCAATATGCACTAGATAATTTTTCTTGGGGGTATTGCTCGTTGGAAGATTTTCCTATTTCAGTCCTAAATAGTAGCTTTACACTTTTTGAAATTACAAAAATGGCAACTGCAACGGCTATTCCTGTAGCAGGTTTTTGTTTTGATATTGATAAAGATGATGTTTGGTATGAGGGTTCAGGCCAAATGGTGGTTGCTTATCAAAAAGCTTCGATGGTAGCAGAAGCCAATTATTATCTAAATGAAATGGAAAAGGGACTGGTCAATAGTAATGCATATTCTAATGCAAAAGGGATTCCTTATGCCTCCAATGTTGGAACAGGCTACATGTCGAGTTTACTATGGACTGGCGCCGATAGTAAACCGGTAGTATCATCTAATGCTTGGTACCTCTTTGCAAAACTTCATTTTGATCCTTTTGCTATTGGATATTCTAAAAATTGTCCCCAAACCGATAAATTTTGGTTGAATTAATTTTCTAAAGAGGGAGTTGGAAGCGGGTTGAGAATTATGAGGCTATAAGTTTATAAAGCTATAGGGTTATTGATTGATTATGATTTGCTCAACTAAATACTTAACATTGATCACACAAGTTAAAAGTTTATAAGATTATTAAGTTGTACTCAACTGAATACTGAGTACATCTGACATTAAAATTAACTTAAGAGTTCCTTAATAACTTCTTGAAATTGAAATGATTTGATTTAAATATTAAATTTGTTGAGCTTTATTATTTTGGGATTCAAATTAATCGATTATTAACAAACAAACTATAACTGAAAATTAAAAAATGAAAAAAATTATTCTTTTTATTTCTTTTTTGACGATAAATTTAATGTCTGCTGCGTCCTACGATGTGTTGACATTTCCTAATCATCTGTCAAAAATTACACCTAACACAATAGGTAAGGGAGACAATACAGGAACGCCAGAGAATATCCCACCATGTAACACGGCAGCTCCAACAGGAAATGCCAATCAAACCTTTTGTAACAATGCTACAGTTGCTAATTTAACGGCTACTGGAACAGCTATTCAATGGTATGATGCTGCTACGGGAGGCAACTTATTACCATCAACCAATGCTTTGACCACTGCGACAACCTATTATGCTACTCAAACCCTTAATGGTTGTGAAAGTCCTACGCGTTTTGCTGTAAATGTTACCATCAATGTTACGGCTACTCCAACAGGTAATGCCACA
>CAISUR010000160.1 GCA_903888655.1 uncultured Bacteroidota bacterium
AACAGGAATCTTAAAATTTATGGTTAGAATATGAGTCTATTCAAGAGGGTCATAGTCTACCATTATATTATCAATTATTAGTTTTATCAGGTCCTTGTTCATTGGCTCTGATAGTTCTCGATTACCATTCATTTCATTGCTGAACTTATCAATCCAATCGAACCATAATTCATCATTGCCAATTTGTTTTAATGAGTTTTTAATATCTTCTATTTCAGAAAGTGTTTGGTTATACTTTTTGGTAACATCTCTTTTAAGTGTTTTGTAAACTTCAATTGATGGGTACTTGTTAAGTATGTTTTCTGTTTCAATTGTCACCAATCCTTTCTCTAGTTTATTTTTGGTTTTAGTTAGTTCAACAATCTTTTCGTCTTTTTCTTTTATTATTTTTTTGACTTCCCTTGAAGACATGCTCTTTCCGATAATGGTTTTTTCTTTTAGTATTTCCTTCAATTTAATAGTATCACCTAATACATCTACAATCTTATTCCAAACAATTTTATCCGTTGTTGGGATGTTCAAACACCGTTTCATCTCGCAAGTTTCGTCTTTCTTATAGCTATTGTTAAATTTACGTTCTGAAAGTGGACAATAGTAATGTTGAACATGCTTGTCAAGTTTAATCCGTCCACCCATTGGTGTGCCACATGAGCAAAATAGAAAGTCTCTGAACAGGTAAAATTTTTTAGTTTTATTTAGTTGTCCCTTCCTAAGTAACATCAGTTTTCTTCTTTCTTGAACTTCGTTCCATAATTTATTTGAAATCAATTGAGGTATACTGTTCTTTATAGTCAGGTTTGTTTTTTTGTCCGTAAAATGGTCAAATCCTAAATAGGTTTGGTTTTTTAAGATTACTTGTAAAGACCCCATAGACCATTTTTCGTTCTCCCTACGAGTTTTAATTTGATTTCTTTCAAGATGAAACTTGATGTCCTTCAACGCTTTTCCCAGAGAATACTCGGCATAAATGTATTGAATCCACTTACTCTCATTTTTGTTCTCAACTAACTTATTTCCTTTGCCATCCGATTCTAGTTTGTAACCAAATGGTGTATCGCCACCTCTCCAATAATTAAGTTTTACAACTTCAATTTTACCTAATCTTGAACGTTCAGTTCGCACTTTATTATCGTACTGTGAAACTTCACTCAATATCCCCAAAATCATATTTTCCATGAAATCTGTGGTAGTGTGTTTCCCATTAGAAGTATATAAAACTACATTATTCTTGACCATATTTTGTCGGATAGTATACCAAGTTATTTGATTTCTGCTGAGTCTATCAGTATTCCAAACATATAGGTTTTTGACTGCTTTTTCGTCCATTAGACGCAACAAATTTAGAATAACAGGTCTGTTATCTAAAGTGTCTTTACTTGAAGACATACCCCCTTCATTATGGATTTCATAATCCATATCTAATTTTTTCGCTAACTCTATCCCGATTTCTTGTTGAGTGCGAATGCTTGAACCTTCTTCCTGAATTGAGCTGGAAACTCGAGAATAGATATACAATTTCTCTTTCATTTAATACTTCCTTTTAAACTATACCGTGTAAAAATATGAAAAAACTTCATTCAACTCATTAAAACAAATTGGCAATGATGAATTATGGTTCGATTGGATTGATAAGTTCAGCAATGAAATGAATGGTAATCGAGAACTATCAGAGCCAATGAAAAAGGAACTGCTAAAACTAATAATTGATAAAATAATGGTAGAATATGACCCTATTGAAAAGACTCATATTCTAACCATAAATTTTAAGATTCCTGTTTTTATTGAAGAAGGAAATGAAGTTAGTTTGAAACCATCCCGAATTGTTATAACACCAACAAAATCTGGACGTAAACCTAAAAATCAAATTGAACCCGTTGAAAACTACTCCACCGTAACCGATTTTGCCAAATTTCTTGGTTGATCGACGTTACATCCTCTCATAACTGCTATGTGATAAGATAATAATTGCAACGGAATTGTAGTTAATAAAGGTGATAAAGCATCAGAAGTTTCAGGAATTTCAATAACATGATCAGCCAATTCTTTTACTTGCGTATCGCCTTTAGTGACAATCGCAATAATTTTTCCACTTCTTGATTTAATTTCCTGAATGTTACTCACAACTTTGTCATAATGTCCTTGTTTAGGTGCAATTACAACTACCGGCATTTTTTCGTCAATTAAAGCTATTGGTCCGTGTTTCATTTCAGCAGCAGGATAACCCTCTGCATGAATATAAGAAATCTCTTTCAATTTTAAAGCACCTTCTAGAGCAACTGGAAAATTGTATCCTCTTCCAAGATATAAACAGTTGGTTGCATCTTTGTATATAGCTGCAATTTCTTTGGATATTTCATTTGTTGAAGCTAAGGCATCAGTTACTTTTTCAGGAATTAGTTCTAATTCTTGTAAATATCTAAAATAATCAGAATTAGAAAGTGTTCCTTTTGCTTTAGCCAAACGCAACGCCATCATGGTTAGAACAGTAATTTGTGTGGTAAATGCTTTGGTTGAAGCGACTCCAATTTCTGGTCCAGCATGAGTATAAGCCCCCGCATGAGTTTCACGTGAAATAGAAGAACCAACCACATTACATACTCCAAATACAAATGCTCCTTTTTCTTTAGCCAATTTTATTGCTGCTAAAGTATCTGCAGTTTCTCCAGATTGGGATATTGCAATTACAACATCTTTACTAGTGATAATAGGGTTTCTATATCTAAATTCGGAGGCATATTCTACTTCAACAGGTATTCTGGCAAATTCTTCAATAACATATTCGGCAACTAAACCTGCATGCCAAGAAGTTCCGCAGGCAATAATTAGAATTCTTTCAGCATTTAGAAATTTCTCTAGATTATCTTCAATTCCCGACATCTGAATTATTCCAGTGTTGGCATGAAGTCTTCCACGGTAGGTGTCTTTGATAACGTTAGGTTGCTCGTAAATTTCTTTAAGCATAAAATGATCGTAACCACCTTTTTCTATTTGCTCTAAATTCATTTGCAATTCCTGAATATAAGGATCTACTAACGAATCATCTTTAATTTTTCTAATTTTTAAGGGTTTGTTCAAACGAACTATTGCCATTTCTTCATCTTCAAGATAAATAGCATTCGAAGTGTATTCAATAAAAGGAGATGCATCAGAAGCAATAAAATACTCATTTTCACCAACGCCAATTGCTAATGGGCTTCCTAATCGAGCCACAACAATTTCATTTGGTTTTTTCTTATCAAAAACACAAATGGCATAAGCTCCAACAACTTGGTTTAAAGCCACTTGAACTGCTTTTCCTAATTTTAAATTTTCTTTTTTCTGAACATCTTCAATAAGATTTGCCAAAACTTCTGTATCAGTATCAGATGTGAAAGTATAGCCTCTTTTTATTAATTCTTTTTTTAATGGTTCATAATTTTCTATGATCCCATTATGGATAATACATAGCTCACCAGAATTAGATAAATGAGGATGGGAATTCACATCATTAGGAACACCGTGTGTTGCCCAACGTGTATGCCCAATTCCAATAGTTCCATTAGTTGAAATTTCACTTAAAGATTTTTCTTCAAGATCTGAAACTTTCCCTTTGGTCTTTGACACTTTTAAATCAGTTCCATCATAGAGCATTACTCCAGCACTGTCATATCCTCTATATTCCAATCGCTTTAATCCTTTTATAACAATAGGATACGCTTCTCTATATCCAATATATCCAACAATTCCACACATAAAATTTAAATGTTTTTAGTTAGTTAGGTTTTGTATAATAAACTTCTAATTTTAATCTTTTATCGTAATTTGAATCTGTAGAAGGAATGTTACTTCCATATAAAATAGTACCTAACGGATTTACAACTGACATCTGTGGTATGTATTTAGAAGTAAGCGTATTTGATGAGGATGTTGTTGTAAATGGGTTTTTTAAATAATAATTTCCTCCGGATGTGTTTATATTTTCCGTCACAACAAGTCCTAATCTTACATTGGTAGAATCTTTAATACTAGTATAAGCAGTTCCATCACTATTTAAATAAGCTGTTTTATCGCTATTAAACGTTGGTCCATGTTTTACCAGCGTTCTTAAGTAATTGGTTATGTTAATTTTATATTTTGTACCTCTTTCATTATTCTTTTGATTTACAATTTTAGAATTACCGTCTAAAAGAATACCACCAAAAGTTGTTTTATTAAATTTACTAATAGCATTACTACTGAAATCATTATAAAAATCTACTAGTGGTCTTTTATTTGTTAAATCATAAAGATAAATTCTGTTTGGCTCCGGAGCAGCTGAACCTAAAGTTGTTTGATCAATGTAAAAGGTTAGATTAGCTTCATTAATCAACCAATTTTCATTTCTCATTTTTTGTAAATCTAGATTTGAAAAGTTGTTTTTTTGACCTCCAAATAAATCAATTACTGCCATTGAACCATCTCCTCCTTTCAAATAAAGATTGCGGTCGCCTATAACTTGATTAGGCGTTACATAATTTGGATACGTATTGTCATTATTTAATAAATTAACAGTGTTTCCTGAAAGATTTATAGTCAGCTCACGTCTAACTCGTGTAGGGTCTGTTGTTGATGTGTCATCATGATACACTATTGTAATATATCCCGCAGAAAAATTCATCAAGGCTAATGACCCTTGAGTTGGTGAATCATCAGCGTTTTCCGCTTTAAAATATAATCCTTTAAAATAATCTTGGAAAACACTATTATTGAATAATTTACCAGAAGGCACAGCATTAATAATTTTATTCCTAAAGTACAATGTGTCTAATTTAACAAACATTCCAGGTGCTTTTCTTGAAGCGACATCGGTATAACCTGCAGTTCCGTCAGCATTTTTTTTATAAAATTGAATTTCACTTTCATTAAAAACAAATTCAGAATTTTGGCTATTATCGATTATTGGAGTATTTGATGCAGTACGTTTGTAAGCATTTGTATTATCATTATTTAATTGAAGACTACCATGATTGGTGTCAAAATCTGTTTGTTGGTCAGAATAATATTTTTGCAATTGTTGAAAACTAGTAGCAGGATCATAACCTCCGATAGCTTTAGTAGACTCAAAAATACTCAATTTGATTTTTGGAAGTGCGGTTCCTGCAGTCACTTTAGGTTGAATAGAGTCTAATGAATATGTATTGTAACCATTTGTATCGGTTGTAGTTGACTGCAAAGTAGCAAAATAAGGGACATATAAAAATACAGAATCAATTTTAATTTTATTTTGATTAACAAAAGTTGGATTTGCTGTAGTCAGCGAAACTTGGGTCACAAAACTAGCCGTTGTTTTTCCGAAAACAGGATTATAATAAACTCCTAATTGATTGACTGGTAGATTATTGGTTTGAACAGGGCCTAACGATTGATTGTATGCCAAAACATCAAAACTGGTGTGATTTAATCCGTAATGATTATCGCCAACAATAGAGCCGCCAATCTCATTAATATCTCTATCGCATGAAGCAATACATACAATTAGAACACCAATAATAAATGATTTAAGAAAAAAATTAAATTTCATGTTTTTATAATTTTATTATAACATCTTTTTATAAAAAGAAGTGTATGCTTGGGCAAAGCCTTCTTTCGGAGCGAAAGGTAAAAAAGGTTTCCCTGAAGATTCTATAAATTTTGTTAAACTTGGAGAAAGATTTTCGGAAGCAATAATTACCGCGTCCGAATGGTCAATTGATGTCTTTATTATGTTTTCATAATTTGGTAATTCCAAATGTACAATTGCTTCTTGAGGAATGCCGTCAAATTTTATTTTATTACTCATTTCAACATCTAAATTTCCTTCAAAAGACTGCCCATAAACCGAAGTAACAATCTTTGTTTCTGAAAATAAGGCTTCGTCTTTGTAATAATGTTTCATATAAACCGGTAGTATTGAAGCCATCCATCCGTGTACATGAATGATATCTGGAACCCAGTTCAATTTTTTTACTGTTTCTACGACCCCTTTGGCAAAGAAAATAGCGCGCTCATCATTGTCAGGATATAATACTCCGTCTTCATCTGAAAAAGTTGCTTTACGTTTAAAATACTCGTCATTGTCGATAAAATATACTTGAATTCGTTCTTTGGGTATTGAAGCTACCTTAATAATCAAAGGCATATCGACATCGTTAACAACTAAATTCATCCCAGAAAGACGAATTACTTCATGCAATTGGTGTCTTCTTTCATTAATATTACCATAACGAGGCATGAAAATTCTGATTTGTCCACCTTGATCATTAACCATTTTTGGCACATCATAAGACATCAAAGAAACTTCATTCTCTGCTAAATAAGGCACCACTTCAGATGATACATACAATATCCTCTTGTCTTCCATCTTGTAATTATTTGTTTATTAGCTATAAAAAGCATGCAAAATTACAAAAATTTATGCAGATAATTACTAAAGTAGTAAGTTTGTACCCTATTTTAATTAAAATCAGATGCACATTTTTAGTAAAAAAGCCGATTTAATCAACTATCTCAAGATAAACATGCTTGATAAATCGGGTATTGGTTTTGTGCCAACTATGGGGGCACTGCATAAAGGGCATCTTTCTTTATTAAAAAAATCTACTGAAAATAATGCAACGACTGTGATTAGTATTTTTGTAAATCCAACTCAATTTAATAATACTGAGGATTTAGAAAAATACCCAAGAACATTGCCTAATGATATTGAGAAAATAAAAACTATTTCGGATGAAATTTTAGTCTATGCACCAACCGTAGAAGATATTTATGGGGGAAACTTAACGTCAGAGCATTTTAATTTTGACGGTTTAGAAAATCAAATGGAAGGTAAATTTCGTCCAGGACATTTTGACGGAGTAGGGACCGTGGTTAAACGTCTTTTTGAAATTATTAAACCTACTAATGCTTATTTTGGCGAAAAAGATTTTCAACAATTACAGATTGTAAAGAAGATGGTTGAAAAAGAAAAACTGCCAGTCACGGTTATAGGTTGTCCAATTTACAGAGAGCCTAGCGGATTGGCTATGAGTTCAAGAAATGAGAGGCTTTCCGAACAAGAAAGACAAGAAGCAACTTTTATTTTTAAAACTATTACCGAGGCTAAAGCTCGTTTTAAAGATAACTCTTCAAAAAAGGTATTGAATTTTGTGTCCGAAGCTTTTAAAAATCATCCCAATTTTGAATTAGAATATTTTGAAATTGCAGATGAGGCTACCCTTTTACCTTGCATCAGAAAAAATAAAAACAAAAGATATCGTGCTTTTATTGCTGTTTTTGTTAACAAAATCAGATTGATTGATACTATTTCACTAAATTAATTTAACTTTGCGCCATGCAAATTCAAGTTGTAAAATCAAAAATTCATCGCGTCAAAGTTACTGGCGCAGATTTGAACTATATTGGTAGTATTACTATCGATGAAGCGTTAATGGAAGCCTCCAACCTAATTGAAGGCGAAAAAGTTTCTATTGTTAATATCAACAATGGTGAACGATTTGAAACCTATGCCATCAAAGGTGCACGAAATTCGGGCGAGATTACTCTTAATGGTCCTGCCGCAAGAAAAGTGCATGCCGGCGATATCATTATTATCATTTCTTATGCGACTTTAGATTTTGAGGAAGCAAAGTCGTTCAAACCTTGGCTCGTTTTTCCGAATGAAAACGACAATTCTTTGAAATAATCCTTTGAAAAATCAAATCAGTAAATGGTTGTCTATTTTTATTCCTATTGTTTTAGGAATTGGAATTATATCTTATCAATACAATAGATTTACGGATAATCAAATTAAAGAAATTGTAAGTTGCTTTAAAAATGCAAATTACTTTTATGTCATTTTAGCTTTATTTTTTGGATTCATTGGAAATGCAATAAGAGCTTATCGATGGAAATATGTACTTGAACATTTGGGATATCATTCTAATTTTAGAAATAACTTTATGGCGGTCAGTATTGGTTATTTACTGAATTTAACCGTTCCTAAATCAGGTGAAATTTCAAGAGCAGTAATTTTAAAAAAATATAATAATATTCCCTTTGATAAGGGTTTTGGAACTATCGTTGCTGAGAGAATAATCGATATGTTTTTTCT
>CAISUR010000161.1 GCA_903888655.1 uncultured Bacteroidota bacterium
TTTGATTGATTTTAAAGAAATGAGAAAAAAATATTTGATTTATAATTAGAAATAAGAGCATAGAAAATAGAAAATAGCAATCTATAGTATAATTTTCCTCTTCATTTCCTCGACAATATTATAAGTCGCAGGACAAATAGCAACATTTTTTAATGTTAAATCTGTAATCTGATTGAATTTTTTTCTATCGGTATGTGGAAATTCTCGGCAGGCTTTCGGACGAACTTCATAAATAAAACATTTGTTATCCGATTCTAAAAAAGTACACGGAACGCTTTGTAACACATAATCGTTGTCTTCATCAATGCGTAAATATTGCTCAATAAATTGCTGTGGTTTTTGTTTAAAATGCTTCGAAATTCTTTCAATATCGGCCGAAGTAAACAACGGTCCAGTTGTTTTACAGCAATTCGCACACTCCAAACAATCGGTTCGTTTGAATTCGGCATCGTGTAAATCTTGCATTACATAATCCAAATTTTTGGGCAGTTTCTTTTTGAGCTTATCAAAATACTTTTTGTTTTCAATATGCTTATCTTTGGCAAGTTTTCCGAGTTCGTTTAGTTGTGGTTTCAAGTTTCAAATTTCAAGTTGGATCACAAAGTTAAACAACTTGACCCGAACTTTAGCGAACGGGCACAGCAAACTTTAAACCTGAAACTTTTTAAAAATGTTAGATTTATTCGGAAAAGCGATTCTCGATTTTCAAACCAACAAAGCTCCAGAAAATCTACTAACCGAAACCAATATTTCGGAAGCCGATGAAATGGATGTTTCTTATCTTTTCCGTTCCTATGCAGCAATGCCCAAAATCGAAAAGAAAGCACTTCAACTATCTAAAGGCAACGTTCTTGATGTGGGCTGCGGAGCCGGAAGTCATAGCTTATATCTTCAAAACGACAAAAATCTTAAAGTAACTTCCATTGATATTTCTAAAAATGCAATTGAAGCTTGTGAACTGCGAGGTCTGAAAAATGCTAAAGTTCAGAATATTTTAGACTTAGAAATAGATTCTGATAGCCATCAGCATAAATTCGACACCATCCTATTATTAATGAACGGCACTGGAATTTTCGGAACCCTTGCCGAAACCTCTAACTATTTACAAAAATTAAAAAGTATATTGGCTCCAAATGGTCAAATTCTAATTGATTCTTCCGACATCATTTATATGTTTGACGAAGACGAAGACGGCTCCAAATGGATTCCTGCCGATGGCTATTATGGTGAATTGACCTTCACGATTTCTTATAAAACCCAAACCGAAGCACCATTTCCGTGGTTGTATTTGGATTATAATACGTTACAAAATGCCGCTTTTGCCAACGGTTTGCAATGCGAATTGGTTGAAGAAGGAAACCATTTTGATTATTTGGCAAAATTGTCACACTGAGCGCAGTCGAAGTGAGAAGCTATTTCCAGCTTTCCACTATATCTTTTCCTTGTTAAAGAAACAAGAAAAAGGATGTCGTTCCAATCTGGGCTAGGGATTTTCGTTAACAGAACTTTCTTCAAAAATATCACTTTTCAGCCGCAGATTTGCACAGATGCGACGGATTTGTTGTCAATCTTAAAAATCCGTTTTATCCGTTATATTCGTGGCTAAAATTTCACAAATCTTATCTCACTATCAAGTCGGTAGACTTAATAATATCTGTAACCGCTTGGTATAAAACCTCTAAATCTTCTTGAGAATTATAGGCATTGATAGAATAACGCATATAAATTGAACCATTCAAAGGCATAATCGGAATTTGGATTTTATATTTAGTATACAACAATTCTTTTAACTCCGTTGGTTTATCCGTGCGAATTGGAATACTTGCCATTTGTCCCAAAAATTCCTCCGAAATGGGACAAATTGGTTGCATTCCGACCAAATCACAGAAGCGTTGGTAATTGTCTAAAACCAATTTTCGGTAAACTTTCGCTTTTTCTTTCCAGTTGTTTTCTTCTAAAAACGCAATCACTTTTGGCGTACATAAATATTGCGAAACATCTTGTGTCCCTTGATATTCGTGGTAATCTAAAAACGGACTGTCGCTTGGTGCCAAACTTTCATAGCCCCAACTCACTACTAACGGATCCATATCGGGTTGAAATTCTTTTTTTACATATAAAAATGAACTTCCTTTGGGTGCCAACATCCATTTGTGTAACGTTCCTGTGTAAAAATCGGGATTTAATTCAGAGATATTCAAATCAATATGACCAGGAACGTGTGTACCATCAACAATGGTAATCAATCCGAGCTGTTGTGCTTTGTCGCAAATTTCCTTCACGGGAAAAATCAAAGCCGTCGAACTGGAAATTTGATTCAAGAAAATCACTTTAGTATTCGAATTATACCCTTCCCAAAATTCTTCCAAAATCTGTTCTTGTGAAACAATGGGCAACGAAATTTCTTGACGAATATATTTCGCACCCGACTTTTTGCAATAAAAATGCCAAGTTCTGTCCATGGCACCATACTCATGATTAGTAGTGAGAATTTCATCTCCCGCCTGTAATTTCAGACTTCGCATGATGGTATTCACCGCAAAAGTAGGATTGGGTGTAAAAAAGAAATCTGCTTCATGACAACCAATGAATTTAGCTAAAGGTTTTTTGGCTTCTTTTAGATATGCTGGAAGTTTTTTCTGAATAAAATTAACAGGCTCCGTCTCTAATTCCAATTGCAACCTTTGATATTCTTCAAAAATTGGCTTTGGACAAGCTCCAAATGACCCGTGATTTAAAAAAGTAATGCTGCTATCTAAAAGAAATTGTGACCTCATGTTATAGTTTTTGGTAAAAATAAAAAATCCCAAAAA
>CAISUR010000162.1 GCA_903888655.1 uncultured Bacteroidota bacterium
GAACTGCACAAACGATTCACCGTTTCTCCCGGAACGGTATAAGGCAATCCTGCTAATAATAATGACATTCTAGCCACATTACGATTGTCTTCTCCCGCTTGATTAGCACAACCCATGATGACGTCGTCGTAGGCATCGGTTGGGATGTTTGGATTATTTTCTACTACGGATTTGATTACCAAAGCTCCTAAATCATCTGGACGAACCGATGCTAGTGTACCTTGGTAACTTCCGATTGGAGTTCTTACTCCGTCTATTATGTATGCTTCCATTTTTTTTATTTTTTAACCGCAAAGAGCGCAAAGGTTTACGCAAGGTTCGCTAAGTTTTATTTTCTCGCAAAGACGCTAAGGCGCAAAGCTTTTTCTATTCTTCTTATTTATTTTATTTTCTATTCAATATGTTTACTTTTTAGCCCTGATTGGAGCAATCCACCATGTGGTGCGGAAAGCAGGAATTACCATTACTGAAAATGCCCGAGCCTTTCGCTCCTACTCCTCCCAATCTTTTTGGGTGCGATAGACTACGCCTTTGAAAAGTGCTACCAATTCGTCGCCTCGTTTTACTTCTATAATATTGAATCCTAGTTTGTTATTTACTTTTTCTATTACTGATTCGGCGGTTAGATAATCGCCTTCATTGACTGCTTCTATGTGATTTATCGACGTTTCAATGGAAACTGAAAATTTACCGTGCGTGTTGGCTGCGAATCCGAAAGCGGTGTCGGCTAACGAATAGGTGATTCCTCCGTGCGCTTTGAACATACTGTTGAGCATCTCTTTGCGAACCGTCATAGCTACTTTACAACGACCGATTTCGCACTCGAGAATCTCGATACCGAGCCATTGACTGTAAGCATCTTGAGAAAGCATTTTATGAGGTATTAGGTGGTTGGGGATAGGTTTTAGGTCTGACATACTAACTATTTATTCGTTTACCGATTATACTTCTTAAACTGCTTATCATTTTTGTTATTTCAGATAAAATCTCTCTATTCAATTCGTTTGTTTCATCTGAAATATAATTCCTTAAATAGGCTTTAGAACTACAAGAAACACATTCATGCGCACTGTGCCAAGCGTTTCCAAGATAATTAAAGAATTGTTTATCTGTTCCTCCTGAACCTTCAGCAATATTTAAAGCAATTGAGTCACTTGCTCTTTTAAATTGAGAAGTTAATTCAAATCGTTCTTCTTTTGGAAAACTTTTTACTTGTAAATTTATTAATTCACCAAATTGCATTGCTTTCTGGTAAACCAACAAATCTTCAAACGTAAAATGATATTTTGATTCCATAAATTATTCTTTTTCTAACACCTACTACCTACCACCTCAAAAAAACCTATTACCTTCTTTAGACATTCTTCTTAAAATTGGACTGCATCGGTAACGATCTTCGTGGTATTCGTTGTATAATTCGTCTAGTTTTTCTACACACCAATTAATACCTAATTCATCTGCCCAAGCCAATAATCCTTTTGGATAATTTACTCCTTTGGTCATGGCGTTGTCGATGTCTTTGGCTGATGCAATGTTTAAAAATAACGTGTCGGCTGCTTCGTTGATTAGCATTACTATTACTCTTTCGAAAATGGTTTTTGCTAAAACAGTATCTTCTGTTGGTATTGGTAATTCTTGACTATAATTATAAAAACCTCGTCCTGATTTTCTTCCTAAAAATCCTGCTTCCAACAAACGTTTTTGGGTGAATGAGGGTTTGAATTTTGGGTCGAAATAGAAAGCTGTGAATACGGTTTCGGTTACCACATAATTCACATCATGTCCAATCATATCCATTAATTCGAAAGGTCCCATTCGGAACCCGCCGATAGTTTTTAAAGCCCAATCTATTGTAGCGAAGTCGGCAACACCTTCATCGTATATTCGCAAACTTTCGCTGTAAAAAGGTCTTGCTACACGGTTTACGATAAACCCGGGTGTATCTTTGGCAACAGC
>CAISUR010000163.1 GCA_903888655.1 uncultured Bacteroidota bacterium
AAGATGAAAACTCAAAATCATTTGCCAAATATTCTTATTTTACAAGTAATGAAAACGATTTAGTTTTTAAAAAAAAGAACTATAAAAAAGAAAAAGATTCAAATTACGAAATAACATATGAGTTCGTAAATGCTGATAGTGGAATCAAAAAATTTGAAATCAATCTTACAAATACAGAAAACACGCTTTCTTTTGACAATCTTCAATTTAAAGATAATAAGGTAATTGTTTTCGCTTCTGTATATGATTTTAACGAAAAAGGAGATTTTAGATATGATAAAAAAAGAGGTTATGTAAAAATATCTTATGATAGACAAACAGGTAAAGAATTAAGCAAAGATTACTTTAATTGGAATGCTTTAAAAAGTAAATTAGATATTGATGAAAACGGAAAAATAAAAGACTACGGATTTATTCATTTTTTAGAATTTAAATTAACAACAGATAATAAAATTATCATAATATGCGAAGGATATAAACCAGAAGGGAACACTAAAATTTTGGATTTATTTACATTTGTTCTTGACGACAAAATGAACTTATTGAGTTTTAGTAAAGTTGATAAGGTTAAAAATATGATTGATAAAGTATATGCTT
Source organism: uncultured Bacteroidota bacterium (assembly GCA_903888655.1). Classification (GTDB taxonomy): domain Bacteria; phylum Bacteroidota; class Bacteroidia; order Flavobacteriales; family Flavobacteriaceae; genus Flavobacterium. The sequence continues at coordinate 598 of CAISUR010000163.1, forward strand.
ATGGAGCCGAATTAGAAAGAATAGGAGCTTTTGATTACATGTATTCTCAAAAATTACCAGGCGGCGGATTTGTTTTCTATTACTCAGACAATGAAAAATCTAAAAGAAACCCGAAGTGGGTTTTAGGAGTTATTACTTATGTTGACGGTGTTTTTGATTATCAAAAAGTTCCTTTAACTACAAACAACGGTCAAATTTATCCAGTTAAAGCTAAAAATGGATATATTTTATTAAGAGAAGTTTCAAATGATAAGAAACAAAAGGATTCAGAAATCCGACTTGAAAAGATCAATTACTAAACCATTGTCAGATCTTCCTAAAAAGTTACATTCAAATTAATAGAAGAGACTCCTAATTTTTAGTAGTCTCTTCTCTGCTTATTCCTCTTTAGGCAAATTAATCTCACTCAATTAAAAACCTTTCACTTTCTCCCAAGTTTTAAGATTTAACGATTAGTAAATATTGTTTCCTTTTATTTTTCCATTAATAAATCTGACCCTTTTTAGCTATTATACATCACAAAAAAAAAGAATTTCAGGAAAAAGGTTGTTAATAACCCAAAAAAACAATTTTTTAAATAGAGATCATCAGAAACTCATAAAATACTAACTGTTTTCACATATTTTTTTTGAATATTTTTCCGCTTTATTTTTCCGCATAATAAATTACTGAAAAACAATTATTTATAAGCTAAAGGAGCAATTTTTTTAGTTCTAATTCATCTATAATCTTCCAATAAGCATAATAAGTAAATTTCAATTTTAAAATTAAAATAAGGCGAAGAATTAAAAACAGTAGATTGTCGATAAAATCTTCCTTTAGTCTGATGCTTGTTTTTGTTGAAAAATCAGATTATGAAATTAAAAAATCAAAAGGTAAAAGATTTAATTTAGGGAAGTTTTATTTCTCAAATTTTTAGAGAATAAAATCATAGCCCCAAGCTATCGATGACCTTTTTGTTTGTTTTTAAACATCCAAAAACTAATGCTTTATTCATAAAATAAGGCAATTGAAGAATTTTACATTTGTAGTAATTGATGACAATCAAAATAATGCATTGAAAACTAAAACGAAAGTGGAAAGTTTTCAAAACATGCATTTTTTGGCTATGGCAGCCAATTATGAAGATGGTTTAGATGCTATTTTGGAACACAATCCAGATATTGTTTTTCTAGAAATAAATCCTCAAAATAAAGAATCCAGACTTTCATTAGCACTCATTAATGAGTTATATCGATATTTAACTAGTATTCCTAAATTCTTTATAACTACCACAAATGACTCCTTTTGTTTAGAAGCTTTTAAATATGGTGTTTTCGACTATTTCATAAATCCATTAGAAATCAAGAATTTACGAAAAAGTTTCTTTAGATTAGAAAAAGAATTCGGAAATCTTAATACCGTAAAATCTAAAGAACCTGATTTTGTACAAGAAGATATTCAAGACATTCAGGAGAACAGAAGCACTGCTTTGCAACAAGAAACAATCAATTCTAAATCTGTTCAAGAAAACAGAGATAGCAAATCAGATAAAATTATAAACACAGAAGATGGTAAACAAAAACCTTTGATTATATGTGTTAAATCGTATGGTGACTACCGTTATATAGATGCTAAAGATATTGCATACCTTCAAGCCGACAATAATTCTACAGACATTCACTTGAATTCTGGAGAAATGATTACCGCGTTTAAAACTCTTAAGCATTTTGAAAGTGTGATGACGCATCCATTTGTCAGAATTCATAATAGTTATATTGTCAATATTGAATATATCTCAAGAATTCTACGGGCAATGCAGTTTGCCATATTAAAAACACGACCACTAAACTTCCGTTTTCTAAATCCTACAAGGAAAATATTGATGCCATCATTGTTACTATCGCTTCTGGAAATTATTTGGAGATATAATTACTAGTTGTCGTTCCAAGTTGATTAGTCAACCTTTTTTAAATTTAAACCGATTTTCTTAAAACTTTCATTTTCAGTATAAATGTAGTGCTAATCAAGGGAATAGAAGCATTTATTGTGTTTATTACATTGAAAATCAAATGTTTAATGATTTAAAGCCGCTAAAATCAACTCTTTTGCTAAAAACCATTCATCCACCCAAATTTGAGCTTCATTCACTATCAAACGGTGCGCATCCACATCATACATCGATTTGCATATATATTGAAACCCAATGCTGTAGTAGTTTTACGTCGTAGAAAGCCCCAAACAAATTTTAAACAGAATTTGGCTTTACTCAAAAAAAAATCTAACAAAATATATAATTTAAAAATTTAGAAATCATGAAAAAATCATTTTTAATTTTTGCGATGTTTAGTTTAATGCTAGTATTAACATCTTTTACAACTTCTAATGAAATTGGAGGAAGAAGTTCAGACGGAGGTTTGATATCTGAAATTGGCGGAAGAAGTTCAGATGGAGGTTTGATATCTGAAATAGGAGGAAGAAGTTCAGACGGAGGTTTGATATCTGAAATAGGAGGAAGAAGTTCAGACG
>CAISUR010000164.1 GCA_903888655.1 uncultured Bacteroidota bacterium
AAAATATTTCGTGAAATATCCCCATATCTCGAATTCATTTTATTAATAAAATCAAAATTTTGAGCGAAATATATAAATAATGATGGATCAATAGTTTTTGTTCTGTTGCAAAAGTCATCACAAATTGTTTTGATTGTTGGCTGTAGTTTAGTTTGACTAACAATACTTATAACAGTATCTAAAAGACCACCTTTTACTGGAATTGGCTGATTGCCAAGTGCTATATCCTCTAAAATATTTTTACAGAACAGCGTTATATTTTCAGGTGAAGTTTTTATGATATTGCCTTTTATTAATAATGACAGGCAATTAAGCCAATAATATGAAGGTGTATTTCGTAGTGAATTAAGTTCTTCTACAGTAATAGTTTTAATTTTTGACAAAGCAACATCACTAATATATTTTGTTAATTCGTTACCTGTAATTGACGAATATTCATAGAAAGAATATTTTGGTATAACTGTGTCTATATTTTCAATAGTAATCTGATCTAAATTATCTTTCAAACGATTAAAGTCGTTTAACAATACTTCCGAATCAATACTTAGTGTTGTTTTAATTTCTTCAAAAAAGGGTAGTATTGTTACTAAATCTATAGCTTTACCATATGATTTTTCTACCATTATTTTAACTGATCTTCTCAGTAAATCGCTACCCCAATCTTTTGAAAGGATTAATAACTCGCCATACTTTTTGTAAAATTCAAATCTTTCTGCAACTTTCTCATCTAATCCCTCACTATATGGGGTGTCTATTAATTCACTTGCTAATTCCATTGCAACTAAATCATAATAAGAATCAGAAGTTTTGTCTACTGTTGAATTTAATAAAGATCGAATTAGGGTAGGTGAAAATTGTTGTTTTAATGGTTTCTTTTTTGATATTAACTTATATGCTTTTATTATTTCTGGGAAGTTATTTATATTAATTTCATCGGCAATAATTGTAGATTCTATTATAGTTTCCAGCATATCAAAAGAATAGGATTTGTCAGTAATTAAATTAGAAATAAAATCCATTAAAGGCAATTCAGTTGAAATCAACCCAATTAAATATTCATTAAGTTCTTTACTATCGCATACTAGTTTGTAATCTAAATATTTCTCATTGGCTTGGTTTGCGTATTCTATAAAAACATCAGGTTTTACCTTTTTTTCGATTATATAATCCTGAATATTAATTTCATATTTACTAGCACAATCTTCAAGTGATTTCATTGCAATAAAGAATTCATCTCCTTTGAAGTCTTTAAAGTTTCTAAATTTATCGCATAAATCTTTAACTATATTTTTTTTAAAGTGTTCTTCAGTATTTAATAATAAAGTTTTATGGGTCGTTTCAACTGAAAGTTTTGTAATTGTTTGTCTTAAATTATGTTTTGCAATTTTATTCCATAGTGGAGTAATATCAATTTTTTCTTGATTAAATTTTGATAAACAATTTATTGCATTATCTAAAATGGCAATATCAATCTCATCAAGAATTTCCTCAAGAACTTCTACAAAATTATTATGGTCAGAATATTTATTTATGTCTTTTGATACATCAGCATTAAGGGCATCTTTTAAATATTTCATTAAAG
>CAISUR010000165.1 GCA_903888655.1 uncultured Bacteroidota bacterium
ATTCATATCTTTCAAAGTATCTAATTGTTCTAATGATAAATCTTCTATATTATGAAACTCTTGTTCTTGTAAAATAGGAACTTTGCTTCCCCATTTCTTATCTTTCAAATCTTTACGAATAAACAATAAAGAACAACTTATTCCATCAGTTTGGACTTGGTAGTGAAATTGGTAATATTTGCTTTTGAATGTTTTATGTTGTAAGTTCAATAGATTATTCCATACATCGTGTTGATTTTCCTTGATTGCTTTGAATAATTCAGTTTTCGTTTTTCCTTCCAAAGAAAAGAGATTGACGATACACGCAGTATCCAAAATGATATGCTTGGGAATAATGTTATTACGAAGTGGTAATGGTTGGAATAATTTATGTTCTTCCTTTTCCAATACAGCATTCATATACAACATACCTTTCAAATAATCAAATGGACTAACCTTGACATCATAATGAACCGACTTCTTAATGTTTTTGGGAAGGATATTCTGTAAATGAGTGCGTTTCCAATCATCAAACATTGGTTCCGTTTCTTCATTACAATCCAATAATTGCTTTTTGAACTTGAATAAAGTTGCTTTATCTTCTGTTATTTTCGTTGTTGTTTTATTGATAAAACGAAGGAAATGCTGAATAAATCGTTCTTGTGTATTATTAGATAAGGAAGTATGGAGTTGTGTTGCTAAATACGGAAGCATATTGGATTTGTTTTTCAATTGTGTCTTTTGGTGATTGAGTAAAGGTTGATATTCCGTATCATAAAACTCTTGTAATGTTTCTAACATAGATGTATCTTTTTCCTTTCTTCCAGAATTTGTTTTTTCTCCTAATGCCTTGATACAATACAAAATAAACTTCTCATTTATTTCAGGGAATTGTTGCCGGTTGTTATAACATTTCAATACATACAACCGAATAAACTGATAAGAATGTATCATTAAATCATTCATTTCAAAAACTAAGTTGGTTATAACTGGTTGAACTTCTGTATGGTTGAGTAATACAGATTTGAGTGTGGTTTTGATGGTGGTGTAAGCAGATTTCTCATTAGAACGGAACTCTTGGAAGAGTTCAATCATTTTCTTTTTCACCATCCTATATATTTACTAAACATTTTATTTTTAAATAATTTTAACGAATTAGAATTATTTATTTATTCCTAAATATTTTATATTTGGTTGAACGAAAAAAACTTCCATCGCCATTTGATTTTTCTATTTCACTTCTTTCAAATACATAATTTTGTTGTCTTAATATACTCCTAACAATATTTAAATAGGGTCTTTTACAATCAAAGTTCGGTTTAAATGATGATATGGTAGAACACGCAAAATATTTTTGTATCTCTTCTTTCATTTCCGTAATTTGATTTTGTTTTTCGGTATCCTCATCTAAATCACATAATAAAAAAGAATTAGTATCGTCTAATTTAAGTATGCTAATCAATCTTTTACAAATATCTTCTCGTTCATTTTGATATTTTTCACTTAACTTTATTCTCATTATATAAAGTTAAGCAGTTTATTTTTAATTCGTTTTGTCTCATTTTTCTTTTTAGTCGGTGTAATCGCTTTATTATTTAGCATTTTTACAAGACAAATATATTATAACAATTTTCTTGCGTTATTATATATGCCAAAATATACAAAATCAGTCAGAAAAAATAATATG
>CAISUR010000166.1 GCA_903888655.1 uncultured Bacteroidota bacterium
AAGCTTGTGATAATAATTCGGTCATGCCATATTCTGAATGTATACTTGACACACCAAAACCATCACAAAGAATCTGGTGAAGTTCTTCTCGAATGATTTCTTTTCTTTTGCCTTTCATGCCTCCTGTTTCCATGATGATGGTGTTTTTTAATTGAAATTTTTGTTTTTCAATTAAATCCAATAGCGCATAAGTTACACCAATTAAAATCACATTTTGACCACTGGCATCTAATTCTGTAAGTTTTGAAATAAGAGCATCATAATTATTTAAATAAAAACCACTATTTTCATTATTAGAAAGTCCAATTAAGTCTTTTACCATATAAATTAAAGAAGATCCATTACGTTCTAAATAAGAAGGTAACAACGCTAAAACAACATAATCTTCAATGTTTCCATAAAATTCTGAAAAAGCATTACGATAACTTTCTTCGTATTTTGAAATATCTGTAATAAGATGTTTACTTGTTTGTGTTCCTGTAGTTCCACTACTTGTAAAGGTTTCTTGAATGGCATCAGAATTGGAAACAACGGAATGACTTTTAAAAAATTGGATTGGCAAAAAGGGAATTTGTTGTATTGATTTTACACTTCCTTTGTCAACATTCAAAAAGTCGCAAAACTCACGATAAACTAGGTTGTTTTCGTATTGAAAACGAAAAACCTTTAGTGCTATTTTTTCAAATTGCTTTTGATTGGAAATCGTGAAAATATCTTGTGAAGTAATCATATATACTATTGATTTCTGAATCAAGTTCAGAATTTTGACAAAAGTAATGAAAATAAAAAAGCTCCAACGCAACTTGGAGCTTTAGAATATTGATTAAATTAATTATTTAATAACTAATTTTCTAGTTTCAGTTTTACCCTCTTCAATAACTTTTACTATATAAACTCCTGAAGTTAGTCCGCTAACATTGATGGCGCTATTAGAAGTTTTAGTATTTAAAACTTGTTTTCCTAAAACATCAAATAATGTGATTGTTCTTTCAGTATTTGCATCAGATTCTACAAATAAAGTTCCATTTGCAACAGGATTAGGATATATTTTTAAACCAGATATCGTGTTTTGATTCACTTTCAAAACGCCATTTGAAACAGTTACATTGTCAAATCTTATAGTACCTGTTGATGCATAGGTCTTTGTAGAATTAACAGGTGAATAAGCACTACTCGCTGTTGGATCAAAAACAGTAACTACTCTAAATGCAAAGTTAGCATTATTATCTGCTGCTGTTGGCATAGCGCCAGTTAAAGTAACCCACTGACTAGCTGTTGTGTAAGGTAAAATCGTAGGTGTTCCGGAGTCAACCCATGTTGTTCCATCAGTTGTGTATTGTAAAAGCACATATTTACTTGCTGTACCTGAACCATAAACATCAACATAGACATTAATGTTGGTTTGACCAACAGTACTCACACTGAATTGAGCTCCAGCAGTTCCTGAAGCAGCTCCTTGAGCAGGGTAAGTTTTACTGGTGTATGCTTTTCCAGTTGTTGGATTTCCAGAAACAAATGGGCAGTTACAAGGTGTGGTTCCCGTTGATTGCGTGTTTTCCACTACACCACCAATTAAAGTAACAGTCCCTGAACCTATTGACGGAGCCGTTGTAGAACTGTCGAAATTCCATTGTGTAACTACTTGACCAAATGACAAAGTAGTAAATACTAAAAAAAGTAAAGAGTAAATTTTTTTCATATCGTTTTTTTTAAATTAAAATGCAAATTTAAGCAAACTTTAATTTAAAATCAAAACTATAAAGGTAAAAAGGAATAAATTTAACTATCTGACGATTAGTTTTCTAGTTGCAATGAAGTCGCCTTCTTCAACTTTTATAAAATATACACCAGGAATTAATGAGCTGATATTGAGTTCCTTTGAAGATAGCACTGTTTGAAGAACTTTTTTTCCAAGAACATCATAAATGGTAATGTTTTTTTCATCATTGGACTTGGTAGTGATATAAATCCTATCTCCTGAGGTTGGATTAGGATAAACATTTAAGCCATCAATAGCACTTTCTTGTACTTTTGATTGCGATTTTCCTTCTTGTGCTATAGCTGCAGAGGTGCTTAAACAGAGGGAGAATAGGACGATATAAAAGTAATTTTTTGTCATGGGTTCAATTTGGTTAAAGCAAATATAAAAATATAATTTTAATAATAAACCAATTTGTTACAAATTAACATTTTGCTCGTTTATTACCTTAATGTTAACAAATTAAATTACTGTTAACTCAATTTCAATTGACATCTAATATAATTTTAATTTCTATATTTACATTTCAAAAAACATATAGCAATTTCCCTTTATGAAAAAAAAAGACATTAAAATTTTATTGGTTGATGACGAGCCAGATATTTTAGAAATTGTTGGATATAATTTATCTCAAGAAGGATATAAAGTTGTTACGGCAAGTAATGGTAGAGAGGCGATAGTAATGGCCAAAAAAGAGCGACCACAACTAATTATTATGGATGTTATGATGCCTGAAATGGATGGAATGGAAGCCTGTGAAAACATTCGTAAAATTCCCGAATTGGCACAAGTAATTATTACTTTTCTAACAGCGAGAAGTGAGGATTATTCTCAGCTAGCTGCTTTTGAGGTCGGAGCCGATGATTATATTACTAAACCAATTAAACCAAAATTATTGATTAGTAAAGTTAAAGCCTTATTGCGAAGATTAAAAAATGAAGAAAGTAAGAGTGCAGAAACGCTAAATATTGGAAATATTGAAATCAGTAGAGAAGAATATAAAATAATTAAAGACTCTATTGAAATTGTTTTACCGCGAAAAGAATTTGAATTGTTCTATCTTTTGGCTTCCAAACCAGGGAAAGTATTTAAAAGAGAGGAAATTCTGGATAAAGTTTGGGGGAACGAAGTTGTTGTTGGAGGAAGAACAATTGACGTACATATCCGAAAACTTCGTGAAAAAATTGGAGAGGATTTATTTATAACAATCAAAGGAGTGGGATATAAGTTTGAAATTTAATTCCTAATAGATATATCAAACATTTTTCTCTTACAATCTCAATAAACCATGTGGTTGAAATTTAAAAAAACATATTTTTTTGCAGTAATATCTACACTTTATATTACGCTTCTTGCCACCGCTTTAGTCATACTTTTAATGTTTTTGTTTTTAACATTTTCATGGAAATTCTGTATTGCTTTTTCAGTTTCTATTGCAGTTTTAACGTTTTTAATTCTTCAATATAGAGCGGAACATTTTATTTTTAGGGCAGTAAAAAAGATTTATGATGACGTTTCATTATTAGATTCGGCAACTTTAAGAAGCAAATCAATCACAACTGATATGAATACGCTTACTAAGGAAGTCAAAAAATTCGCTACGGACAGAAAACTCGAAATAGAAAGTTTTAAAGTGCGAGAAGAATACCGACGTGAATTTATTGGAAATGTATCTCATGAGCTCAAGACCCCCTTGTTTACAGTGCAAGGATATATTTCTACGCTCCTGGATGGTGCAATGAAAGACAAAGATCTTCGAAATAAGTATTTAGAAAGAGCTGAAAAAGGAGTGGAACGATTGATTTACATTGTTGAAGATCTCGATATGATTTCTAAACTTGAAATGGGAGATTTGAATTTAGATTATACTCAATTTAATATCATAGATTTAGTTCAAAATGTTTTCGACATGCTGGAAATGCAAGCCGATAAGAAAAACATAATGTTGATGTTTGATAGAAAACACAATAAATCTATCAATGTTTATGCTGACAAAGAGAAAATCCAGCAAGTGCTTATTAATCTTATTATGAATTCCATAAAATATGGAAAGGAAAACGGAACAACCGAGGTCATTATTGAGGATTTAGTGCAAAATAAAATCATTGTTAGGATAAGCGACAATGGTGAAGGAATAGAAAAGCAAAATATATCTCGCCTTTTTGAACGTTTTTATAGAGTTGATAAAAGTGGCTCTCGAAGTGAAGGAGGATCTGGTTTAGGGCTTTCAATCGTAAAGCATATCATTGAAGGACATGATGAGAAAATTTATGTAGAAAGCGATTTCGGAAAAGGTTCTGAGTTTTCTTTTACATTAGAAAAGGCTGAATAATTCCTTCCAATCAATCTCAAAATCCATTTTTGGTAATCCTCTATAAAATGTGATTTTTAATAAATCATCTTTCTGAAAATCATCTTGTTTAGACGAAGGCACATATCCCGATTTTTTTAATTTTTTGGCCAAATATTCTTGTTCAAATTGTCCCGGAGTTGGAATAAAAAAAGCTTTCTTCTCTAATTTACATAAATCCATTATAGTAGAATATCCAGAACGACATAACACTATCTCACTTTCGTTAAAAGTTTGTTGTAATTGTTCTGTTTGCATAAAATTATAGAAAGTAATATTTTGTATAACGTCTATTTTTTGTTCGTCTTCTACCTTACCTTTTATAAAGATTGTCTGTGTCTTATAGCCTTTTAATTCCGCAATTAATTTCTCTTCCAGTAATGTTCTTTGCGGTTCTGGACCCGAGAGAAGTACCATTAAATCATATTTAGTAGGTAGATTTTGTTTTTCAAATCGACTCAAAATACCGATATACTTTAGCTTTAGTGAAGTTTTCTTTAGATGCCCCATAACTCCAGACAGATTCACATAATATTTACTATCGGGAACCCAACATTCGGTGTATTTTTTAATGAAAAGTTGATGTAATTTACAAGAAATCCAAGTAGTTTTTCCTGATAAAACATTAAGCTGATGGGTAATATATACGGAAGGAATCTTTTTGGAATAAACGCCCAGTCGATTGTCTGAAATAATTCCAGAAAGTGAATATTTCGTAACCCATTTTGAGACTATTTTTTTTTCATTCAAAACGGCGAAACATGTTTTAGGACTATTTTTTAGCAGATTCCATTTTAGATTTCTTCCTTTTCTTGAATATTCGATATGATAAGAAGGAAGTTCTAACGCTAATAAATTTGGAAATTCTTTTTTTAAGAACTCTAAAGCCATACCATCGGAAGCAATTATCGGATTAAAACCATTTTTTTCTAACTCTTTTATGATAGGAATACAACGAGTAGCATGCCCTAATCCCCAATTTAAAGGCGCTACAAGAATATTTTTAAATGAATTGTTCAAAATTGATTTTACTATTTAGGATTAAATTTTGGTTTGCAAGGTAAAACTATTTATGGTCTTATATATTTCCTTAATTTTGCCAAAACATTAAATTTAATCGTGGGAAGTAAAAATAAGTTAAAAAGGTTTAAAGAAAACGAAACATTCAACAATGTTTTTCAACCAACAAGAGAAGAAGTTGTTAGTAATAGTTTTCCGCTTTTAGGAAAATGGAATTCAGATTTCTTCCAAAATGATAATCCAATAATTATCGAATTGGGTTGCGGAAAAGGTGAATATTCTGTTGGTTTAGCAGAACGTTTCCCAAATAAAAACTTTGTTGGGATCGATATAAAAGGTGCTAGATTTTGGCGTGGCGCTAAAACCGCTGTCGAAAGCGGAATGCACAATGTAGCTTTTATTAGAACGCAAATTGAATTAATCAATCATATTTTTGCCGAAAACGAAGTCGATGAAATTTGGGTTACTTTTCCTGATCCACAAATAAAATATAAGCGAACCAAACACCGAATGACCAATTCAGAATTCTTAAAGCTTTATAAAACAATTCTAAAACCCAACGGAATTGTCAACCTTAAAACCGATTCCGAATTCATGCACGGCTATACTTTAGGCTTGTTGCATGGCGAAGGACACGATGTTTTATACGCCAATCATAACGTCTATAAAAATGAAGGGGCACCAAGTGAAGTAACTGAAATTCAAACATTTTATGAAAAACAATATTTGGAAATTAACAAAGCAATTACTTATATTCGTTTCAAAATAAAATAAATGTCAGTTTTTATTCCTTTTATTTCAGGTTTTATAGCCTCATTTATTGGCGTCTTACCTCCCGGACTTATTAATTTAACGGCTGCCAAAGTGAGTTTAACCGATGGAAAAAAGCGAGCCATGATGTTTGTTTTAGGAGCTTTGATTGTGATTTTTTATCAAACGTATATTTCAGTAATTTTCGCCCAATACATCA
>CAISUR010000167.1 GCA_903888655.1 uncultured Bacteroidota bacterium
AGTAGAATAAACATCAATGACAACCTTCCAAAATTTGACACGGATCAAAAGAAGCACATTTTAGAAAAACTAAATGAAGCAGTTTCTTTTGAAAACTTTTTGCATACAAAATACGTAGGTCAAAAACGTTTCTCTCTTGAAGGAGGTGAAAGCATCATACCGGCATTAGACGCAGTTATTGAAGCAGCAGCCGAAAAAGGTGTAGAACATTTCGTAATGGGAATGGCACACAGAGGAAGATTGAATATTTTAGCTAATATTTTTGGCAAAAACACACAAGATATATTTTCAGAATTTGACGGTAAAGATTACGATCAAGAATATTTTGATGGTGACGTAAAATACCATTTGGGTTTAACTTCTGAAAGAACCACAGCATCGGGCAAAAAAATCAATCTGAATTTAGCTCCAAATCCATCGCACTTAGAAACGGTTGGTGCCGTTATTGAAGGAATTGCTCGTGCGAAACAAGACCATCATTTTCCAAACGATTTTTCTAAAGTATTGCCTATTGCCGTTCATGGTGATGCGGCTGTGGCTGGACAAGGAATTGTATATGAAATTGTTCAAATGGCACAATTAGACGGTTACAGAACGGGTGGAACCATTCATATTGTCATTAACAATCAAGTGGGTTTTACCACCAATTACCAAGATGCTCGTTCGTCAACCTATTGTACTGATGTGGCCAAAGTTACGTTGTCGCCTGTGCTTCATGTGAATGCCGACGATGCTGAAGCAGTGGTTCACGCGATGTTGTTTGCACTCGATTTCCGAATGGAATTTGGTAGAGACGTGTTCATTGATTTGTTAGGATACAGAAAATACGGTCACAACGAAGGCGATGAACCTCGTTTTACACAACCCGTTTTATATAAAATCATTGCGCGTCATAAAAATCCAAGAGAAATTTATGCCGAGAAATTAATTACCTCCGGAATCGTTGATGCGGCGTATTTGACGCAAATTGAAAACGATTACAAAGCCAATTTAGATCAAAATTTAGAAGCGTCTCGCAAGAAAAGTTTAACCGTTATCAAACCATTTATGCAAGATGAATGGAAAGGGTATATTCAGGTTTCCGATGATGTGATGCTGCAAAAAGTAGATACTAAATTTGATAAAAAACAATTGGACGAGATTATCGGGGTTGTTTCTACATTGCCTTCAGATAAAAAATTCATTAGCAAAATCACAAAAATTGTTACCGACAGAAAAACCATGTACGACAACAACGTCATCGATTGGGGAACTGCGGAAACATTGGCTTATGGTTCGCTTTTATACGAAGGTTATGATGTTCGTTTGTCTGGGCAAGATGTTGAAAGAGGAACGTTCTCGCACCGTCATGCTGTTGTAAAAGTAGAAGACAGTGAAGAAGAGGTAATTTTGTTAGATCATTTAAAAAATAGTAAAGCCAGATTTCAAGTCTATAATTCACTATTGTCAGAATACGGCGTTTTAGGTTTTGATTATGGATATGCCTTAGCATCGCCAAAAACACTTACCATTTGGGAAGCACAATTTGGCGATTTCTCTAACGGTTGTCAAATTATGTTAGATCAATACATTTCGTGTGGCGAAGACAAATGGAACAATCAAAACGGTATCGTTCTTTTATTACCACACGGATATGAAGGGCAAGGAGCTGAGCACTCGTCTGCAAGAATGGAGCGTTATTTGCAATTGTGTGCCCGTCATAATATGTATGTGGCCGATTGTACCACACCTGCCAATTTCTACCACTTGTTGCGCAGACAAATGAAAACGAATTTCCGTAAACCATTAATTCATTTCTCACCAAAAAGTTTATTGCGTCATCCTTTATGTGTGTCAACACAAGAAGATTTATACAACGGTCAATTCCAAGAAACGATTGACGATAATTCAGTAGATAAATCAAAAGTAAAAACAGTGGTTTTTGTAACCGGAAAATTCTACTACGATATTTTGGCCGAAAGAGAAAATTTGGGAAGAAATGATGTAGCTTTGGTTCGTATTGAGCAATTATTCCCATTACCAGTGGAGCAATTGAAAGCTATTATTGCCAGTTATCCCAATGCAGATGATTATGTTTGGGCTCAAGAAGAACCAAAAAACATGGGGGCTTACAGCTATATGTTGATGAATTTCGATTTAGTAAAATGGAGATTAGCATCACTTAAGGCGTATGCCGCACCAGCAGCAGGAAGTAGCACTCGTGATAGAAGACGTCATGCAGATGCTATTCGAATGGTTTTTGATAAAAATTTGTTTCGATAGATTTAGGAGAATAGAATAAAGATTAGAGAAAATAGACTTGAAAA
>CAISUR010000168.1 GCA_903888655.1 uncultured Bacteroidota bacterium
AATCTTCAACATTTGAATCTTTAAAATCAGTTAAATATTTTATTGGTGTTCCATCTTCATCTTCAAATGTTTGTTCTATCGCAAATTGCTTACAGTATTCATACCAGTCCAGCAACTCACCAATAAATACGGGATTACGACTTTTAAACACAGTTTTTTTATATACATAGTTCGCTAATTTATTTGGAAGTGTTGCATATCTGTATTCTAACTCATTATGGCTACCCCCAGTAATGCCTGCGACATCATAATCAGTGTTTCTATGCATTTTGATATAGAAACTTGCTGGATATGTTCGCTGTTTGTCTTTCTTTTCAGTTTCATATCTCACTTCAAATCCTTCACTGAATACAGCATATTCAATAACAACATTTGGAGTTTTATATTTCTTAAATTCAGCCAATGTTTTTACTTTAGCATTATCTGCTCTAATAAGTTCTGCTTGATTCTTAAAATGTGTAATGTTCTTAACGTGTGGCTTTAGATGTGTGTATTCTAAATCACGATTTATAAATTTGGAAGTTATATGATTCTTTATACCTTTATATATGTTCTTGTTTCCATGTAATTCATCCAGTAACTGGTGTAGTTCTTGATGAAGTACCCCAATTTCGCGTTTGATAATAGATTTCTTGGTTGGTCGTCCTCTCGCCATTATAGTTATCCTATATAATGTTTAGATAATTATCTTAATGGTTAAATCCTTAAATAGTTTTCGGGATTTAAGGGTTATATCCTCAAAACAACAAAAACAAATTTCATTTTTTCTTAAAAATATTTTATTCTTCTTCGGGTTTTTCTTGTTTTTTATAATATCCTTTTTCAACCCTGCGTAGATACGCCCGTTGATTTTGAGCCTTGATCTTATCTTTATTGTTTTGTTTATATAATCTGCACCTTTCCAAGTGTTTCAACCTGTATTGTTGTGCTTCTTCCAACTTTAATTGAAGTTCTGCAATTATGGAATTTTCCATTTCTGCGATATTTTGGTTCATTGTTCAATCCTTATTATACTATAAGATTTTAATCCTTAAATCATTTTTTATTGTCATATTATAAGAACAATGAAATTTTTATCACTAAAACCTGCTGACGATGGTAAGCATAAATTTGTAGCTACATTTCAAGATAACAAGCATCTTACATACCAGATCAAGTTTGGAGCAATCAATTATCACGATTTTACAACATATTATATTGAAAATCCAAATTATGCATTGATTAGAAAAGAACTTTATATTAGAAGACATAAACAAAAAGAAAATTGGAAAGATCCTAAAACAGCTGGTTTCTGGTCTAAAAATATCTTATGGAATCAACCTACGGTCCAGGCTTCTTTAGAAGATGTCAAATCAAAATATTTTTCATAACATTTGAATCTTAAATAGCAACGTAAATGATACACCTGGTTTTCGTGTATATAAACATAAGGGCAATTCAGCTCTACTTTTTCTTGACAGCACGCACATTTAGTTGAGAACCACATTCCTTACTATTTATGAATATAATTTATAAAATTAGGTATACCAACTAATAAAGTATTTTTGGGGAAAACATTAATAACATCTGGAACGAGATGAGGCATACGAACTTTTGGAACTTTAACAATTTTAGGCATTCTAATAATA
>CAISUR010000169.1 GCA_903888655.1 uncultured Bacteroidota bacterium
AACAGCTTTTTGAAATAGTAAAAAGCTCATTTTAAGCAGAAATTATAATGTAATAAACAATTGTTAATAATTAAAAAAACAAACTCTTTGTAGATAACTTTCAATCTTGATTTCTGTTGAAAAACTATAAAATGGTATTGATAACTTTTCTAAAAAAAAGGGAAACTAAATTTGATTTTTTAATTTCAATTTTTGATTACAAATTATACTAACACAACCCAAAAAAACTTCTAATTTTCTATCTAAAGTTTTTAACAAACCATGTTAATTTAAAGTTACCTGAATATCAACGAATTGTAAACAGCTATTAACATTTAAAAATTTTAACATTTATATTACATAAAACGCAATGATTTTCAATTACTTATAAAAATATGTTATCAACATAAAATCGTTATATTAAGTAAATCAGCTATTTATATTTTTACTAAAATCGAAACCATATCCTAATAAGTTTGATTAAATTTGTACACATAACGACATCAAAAAAGTATTATGAAAATTTCTATCGGAAACGACCATGCCGGACCAGATTACAAAAAAGCAATTGTTGATTTTTTAACTAGAAAAGGACATGAAATCATTAATCATGGAACTGATACTTTTGATAGTGTTGATTATCCCGATTTTGGTCATCCAGTTGCAATTGATGTTGAAACTGGAAAATCCGAATTCGGAATAGTAATTTGCGGTTCAGGAAACGGAATTGCGATGACGGTTAACAAACATCAAAAAATTCGCGCAGCACTTTGTTGGACAAAAGAAATTTCGGCATTAGCGCGCCAACACAATAATGCTAATGTAGTAAGCATTCCGGCGCGATTTACATCAATTCAACAAGCGGTTGAAATAGTGGAAACTTTTTTAAATACAGAGTTTGAGGCCGGAAGACACGCTATTCGTGTAAATAAAATTAGTTGTTAATATTTTGGGACATAATCATTCACACTCACACCACCACCACGAGGTAAAAGGAAAAAATTTAGTTTTTTCTATAATACTAAATCTTACTATAACAATTGCTCAATTGATAGGAGGAATTATATCTGGGAGTTTAGCATTAATTTCCGATGCGCTTCACAATTTTTCTGATGTATTTTCACTCGGATTTAGTCTTGTTGCACATAATTTATCTCATAAAAAAGCCACCGAAAATCAAACCTTTGGTTACAAAAGAGCTGAATTAATTGCTGCTTTTGTCAACGCGTTGATATTAATTGTGGTTGCATTATTTTTAATGTACGGAGCAATAGACCGTTTTTATAATATTCATATCATAAAACCAGATTTGGTAATTTGGTTGTCTATTTTAGGAATTGTAGTCAATGGTGGTTCGGTTTTATTGTTACAAAAAGATGCTGAACACAACATTAATATGAAATCGGCTTACCTGCATCTATTAACCGATATGATGGCGTCCGTTGCCGTTTTGGTTGGCGGTTTATTGATGAAGTATTTCGGATGGTTTTGGGTAGATAGTGTTTTAACCATTTTAATAGGTATTTATCTTATTGTAGTAGGCTATGATTTATTAAAAACAGCTACCAAAATGTTGATGCTATTTACGCCAGATGAAATTAGCATTAAAGAAATTATCGAAGAAGTGGCAAAAATTCCAAATGCGGGAACATTGCATCATATTCATGTTTGGAATTTAAACGATGACGAGTTGCATCTCGAAGCGCATTTGGATTGTACAGAAGATATAAAAATAAGTGAGTTTGATACAATTCTGCATAAAATAGAAGCGGTTCTTTTAGAGAAATTCCACATCAATCACATCAATATTCAACCCGAATTTAAAAAAGAAGATTCCAAAGAAATCATCGTTCAAGATTAACAATCGACCGAATTTACATTAATTCAGTCAGTGTGTTGACGGAATTTACATTAATTCAGTCAGTGTGTTGACGGAATTTACATTAATTCAGTCAGTGTGTTGACGGAATTTACATTTTTTTAGTATCTTTGTATTATAATTTTTTAAAAAAACAGCTTATGGCTTTTTTAAAACGAGGCATAGATACATTATTTGATAAAAGAGTTGTACCTAATAAAGTATTGATTTTATTAGGCGCAAGACGTGTTGGAAAAACGGCTTTTATTAAAAATTATCTTTCTACTATTTCAAAAGAAGACTATTTGCAACTTAATGGCGAAGATATTGATGACGCTAATTTATTAAAAGAACGATCAGTAAGCAATTATAGCCGCCTTTTAGCAAACATAAAATTACTGGTAATTGACGAAGCACAAAATATTCCAGATATTGGATTGATTTTAAAGTTGATTGTTGATTCCATTGACGGAATAAAAATTATTGCCACAGGGTCATCTGTTTTTGATTTGTCCAATAAATTAGGAGAACCGTTAGTGGGCAGAAAAAACACTATTTATTTGTTTCCGTTTGCTCAAATGGAATTTTCAACACAAGAAAACTATAGAGAAACAAGTAGCAAATTAGAAGAAAGATTACTCTTTGGAAGTTATCCCGAATTAGAACAATATTCCGTTTGGAATGATAAAATCAATTATTTAAAAGAAATAATAAATTCCTATTTATTAAAAGACATTTTAGTTTTTGACGGAATAAAACAATCCAATAAAATTTTTGATTTACTTAAACTAATTGCATTTCAAGTCGGGCAGGAGGTTTCATTGCAAGAATTAGCAAGACAATTAGGAATTTCTAAAAACACAGTTGAAAGTTATTTGGATTTATTATCAAAAGTTTTTGTGATTTATAAAGTTCCCGGATTTAGTAGAAATTTGCGAAAAGAAATTACTAAATCCAATCGATGGTATTTTTATGATAACGGAATTAGGAATGCTATAATTGGTAATTTTACACGATTAGAAACCAGAACAGATGTTGGTGCTTTATGGGAAAATTATTTAGCATCGGAACGAATAAAATATCAAAATTACACTCAAAAAACAGTTTCAAATTTCTTTTGGAGAACCTACGACCAACAAGAACTCGATTGGCTAGAAGAAGAAAACGGAAATTTAAACGGATTTGAATTCAAATGGAACGAAAACCGAAAAGCAAAAATTCCAACCGCTTTCGCAAAAGCCTATCCAGAAGCTACTTTTGAAGTGATTAATAAACAGAATTATTTAGAATTTATTACATAAAACAATATGACCCATATTAATTTCATTCAAAGCCAAGTAAACACAACTCCTAAAAACATTGAAGCAACCTTAAAATTGCTTTCAGAAGATTGTACCATTCCGTTTATTTCGCGTTATCGAAAAGATCAAACAGGTAATTTAGATGAGGTAGTTATCGAACAAATAGCCAAACTTTCTAAACAATACGATGAAATTGTAAAACGCAAAGAAAGTATCTTAAAAACAATTGAAGAACAAGGGCAACTTACACCAGAACTGAAATCAAAAATCGAAAAAAGTTTTGATTTACAAGAAATCGAAGATTTGTATTTGCCGTATAAAAAGAAGAAAAAAACACGTGCTGATATAGCTCGTGAAAACGGATTAGAACCTTTAGCTAATTTAATTTTAGCTCAAAAAAATGATGATGTTGATTTTCTATCAACACAATACATCAATAAAAACGTAAAAAACGAAGACGAAGCTTTGCAAGGCGCAAGAGATATTGTTGCCGAATGGATTAATGAAAATATTGCTGTACGACAAAGTTTGCGACGATTGTATAACAGAAAAGCAATCATAGAAGCTAAAGTAGTAAAAAAGAAAGCTGATGAAGAAGCGGCGCAAAAATTCTCTCAATATTTTGACTGGGCAGAACCATTATCCAAAGCACCATCACATCGTTTATTAGCGATGCTTCGTGCAGAAAATGAAGGTTTTATCAAAATTAAAATCGAAACCGATATTGATGAAACCTATGATTTGATCGATCAAATTATAATCAAAAACAGTAACAGTCCATCAATTTCTCATGTTCAATTAGCGATAGAAGACAGTTACAAAAGATTATTAAATCCAGCTATTTCAAACGAAACATTACAGGAAGCCAAAGCCAAAGCTGATATCAAAGCGATTGATGTTTTTGCTGGAAACTTAAGTCAGTTGTTGTTGGCGCCACCATTAGGAGAAAAACGAATTTTAGCCATCGATCCGGGCTATCGAAGCGGTTGCAAGATTGTTTGTTTGGATGAAAAAGGTGATTTGTTATACAATGAAACGATTTATCCACACCAGCCACAAAATGAAACGGCGATGGCTATGAAAAAGATCAAATCGATGGTGAACACCTACAATATTGAAGCTATTTCTATTGGTAACGGAACCGCCAGTCGCGAAACCGAATTTTTCATTAAGAAAATTGCTTTTGATAAACCCGTTCAGGTTTTTGTGGTTTCAGAAGCTGGAGCATCGGTCTATTCGGCGAGTAAAATTGCACGTGACGAATTTCCAAATTACGATGTCACCGTTCGTGGTTCGGTTTCTATCGGAAGACGACTTTCTGATCCGTTGGCGGAGTTGGTAAAAATTGACGCTAAGTCAATAGGCGTAGGGCAATACCAGCACGATGTAGACCAAACCAAATTAAAAGAAGAATTGGATACAGTTGTAGTGCGTTGTGTGAATTCGGTTGGAATTAACATCAATACCGCGAGTAAATCGTTGTTGAGTTATGTGAGTGGAATAGGAGAGAAGATGGCCGAAAATATCGTGGCGTATCGTTCGGAAAATGGTCCGTTTGAAGATCGAAAACAAATTAAAAAAGTACCGCGTTTGGGTGAAAAAGCCTACCAACAAGCGGCGGCTTTCGTTCGAATTCACAATGGAAAAAATCCGTTAGACAATTCAGCGGTACATCCTGAAGCCTATCCAATCGTTGAAAAAATGGCCAAAGATTTGAAGATTTCGGTAAATGATTTGATTGCCAATAAAGAGAAAATCGCCTTAATCCAACCCGAAAAATACACCAATGAAACCATCGGAATCCTCGGTATAAAAGACATTTTAAAAGAATTAGTAAAACCAGGATTGGATCCAAGAAAAGCCGCTAAGGTTTTTGAATTTGATCCCAATGTAAAAACGATAAAAGAAGTCCGAACCGGAATGATTTTACCCGGAATTGTCAACAATATTACCGCTTTTGGCTGTTTTGTAGATATTGGTGTAAAGGAAAGTGGATTGGTGCACATTTCACAACTCAAAGCAGGTTTTGTTTCCGATGTGAATGAAGTAGTGAAACTGCATCAACATGTTCAAGTAAAAGTGGTTGAAGTGGATGAAGATCGAAAACGCATTCAGTTGACGATGATTCTTTAAAAAACAAAAAATCCCAAATTCCGATTAAAACTGGAATTTGGGATTTTAAAAATTTTACACTTCGACTGCGCTCAGTGTGACAAAATTTATTCTTTAGTTTCTTCTTCTTTTTTAGTAACAGCAGGCTGATCATCTTGTTGCGCTGCTTTTTTAAATTCTTTTACACCAGAACCCAATCCTTTCATTAATTCTGGAATTTTTTTACCTCCAAAAAGTAGTACAACAACAATAACAATAAGCATTACGTGCATTGGAGTAAGCTCTAAAAATATAGTTAAAAAGTTCATAGTTTCAATAATTTAAAATTATAATGTGCAAATGTAGAAAATATTTGAATAAGACCGCAAGAATTTAGCGTTAAAGAACGTTAAAAAGCCAACCGAGGTTTAGAACTAATTTCTATATTTGTATAATAATCAAATCCATGTCTGAAAAACGCCTCAAAAAACAGTTATTAAAGAAGAAACTCTTCACAAAAAACCGCTTGGTGATTTTGAATGAGGACACTTTTGAAGAAATATTTTCTTTAAAGTTAACTTTGATGAATGTCTTTGTAGTGGCTTCTATTGGTGCTATTTTGATTATCACCGTGACTACTTACATTATTGCTTTTACACCTTTGCGCGAATACATTCCCGGGTATACCTCTACTAAACTTAAGAAAGATGCTACCGAATTGGCTTTAAAATCGGATTCACTCGAATTTGCCATCAAAAAAAACGAATTGTATTTAGAATCTATTAAGAAGGTTTTGAACGGAAATTTGCAATATGCCAAAGTCAACAAAGATTCTATTTTGGCCATAAAAGAAGATACGCTACCCGATTTGCAATTGACCGCAACCGAATCGGAATTAAAACTCAGACAGCAAGTTGCCGACGAAGAAGCAAAAACTCAGGTGAATCGAGATAAGAAGAAAGAGAAAAAAAAGTAGCCTATGTCCATTAAATCATTTGCAGCCAAACTATTTGCCAAATCGGTTCACAAAAAGACTCAAAAATGGGCTTCCAATCCTGTAGAGATTCAACAAAAAGTGTTTCTTGATTTAATCCGTCAAGCGGAAAACACGCAGTTTGGAAAAGACCATAATTTTAGTGCTATCAAAACCACTCAAGATTTTGCACAACACGTTCCCATTCGCGATTACGAAGCATTAAAACCCTATGTTGATCGAGTGGTGAATGGAGAAGCGAATATTCTTTGGAAAAGAAAACCACTTTATTTTGCTAAGACTTCAGGAACGACTTCGGGTGCGAAATACATTCCGTTAACTAAAGAATCGATGCCGTTTCACATTGAAGCCGCTCGAAATGCCATTCTCAATTACATTCATGAAACCGGTAAAGCCGATTTTGTGGATGGTAAAATGATTTTTTTGCAAGGAAGTCCGATTTTAGAAGAAAAAAACGGAATCAAACTTGGGCGACTTTCTGGAATTGTAGCGCATTTTGTTCCGAAATACCTCCAAAAAAACCGCATGCCGAGTTGGGAAACCAATTGCATTGACGATTGGGAAACTAAAGTCGATGCGATTGTTAAAGAAACGATACAGGAAGATATGGCAGTCATTTCGGGAATTCCGTCTTGGGTGCAAATGTATTTCGAAAAACTACACGAAAAAGGAGGAAAGCCCGTTGGAGAGCTCTTTAAAAACTTCAATTTATTCATTTATGGAGGCGTGAATTACGAACCCTATCGCGCCAAATTTGAAAATCTTATCGGACGAAAAGTCGATGCGATTGAATTGTTTCCCGCTTCCGAAGGATTTTTTGCGTATCAAGATTCCCAAACCGAAAAGGGAATGTTGTTGCTGTTGAATTCGGGAATTTTTTATGAATTTATAAAATCAGAAGAATTCTTTACCCAAAACCCAAAACGCTATACGATTGGTGAAGTGGAATTGGATGTGAATTATGTTTTAATTATTTCAACTAATGCTGGACTTTGGGGATACAATATTGGCGATACCATTCAATTTACATGTTTGAAGCCTTATCGAGTTATCGTTTCTGGTCGAATCAAACATTATATTTCTGCTTTTGGAGAACATGTAATCGGAAAAGAAGTTGAACACGCTTTGCAAGAAGCTATGGAAAACACAAGTATTCGTGTAAACGAATTCACAGTAGCACCACAAATTGCTCCCGAAACTGGATTGCCCTATCACGAATGGTTCATCGAATTTGAAAACGACCCCAATAATTTAGAGGAATTTGCGTTAACCATTGATCGTGCTATGCGCCATCAGAATGTATATTATGACGATTTGATCGTGGGCAAAGTATTGCGAACCTTGGTGATTACTAAAGTTTTTAAAAATGGCTTCCAAGAATACATGAAATCCATCGGAAAATTGGGCGGTCAAAACAAATTACCCCGATTATCAAATGATAGAAAAATTGCCGATTTGTTAAAAAGAGAATAGAAAAAAATGCAAGAGAAAAGACTTTGGTTGTTGATTATTTTATGGAGTTTTTCGGTTTCTGCTCAAATCAAAGGTGTTGTAGTTGATGAAAACAACAATCCAATTCCGTATGTAAACATTTGGGTTGAGAATGAAAATATTGGAACAACTTCTGAGCAAGATGGCAGTTTTAGTTTGCAATTAAAAAGCCAAGAAAAAAACTTAATTTTTTCTGCAATTGGATACAAAAAGTTAATATCACTTTTCAAAGAAAAGATTGTTTTAGAAAAAGAAATTTACAAACTTGATGAGGTTGTAATATTTAATTTAAAGCAAACAAAAGAACTTGAGATAGGAGATTCAAAAAAGATAAATTATTCCCATTTATCTGGTGAGTTACCATGGATTTACGCAAAATATTTCCCTTTTAAAGAGGAATACAAAGAAACGCCATATCTAAAAAAAATAATAGTTTTTACAAATTCTAAAATCAATAAAGCAACATTTAAAATTCATTTGTATAGTATGGGAGAAGACGGTAATCCTTCTATCGACATGATGAATGAAGATATTTTATTATCTGTTAAATCAGGATTAAAAGTAAATCAAATCGACCTTTCAAAATATAAAATTCAAATTCCGAAACAAGGGATTTGTGTTGGCTATGAATGGATGATAATTGAGGATAATAAATATGAATTTGAATACAAGGATGAAGATAAAAGCAAACATACTTATATTACTTATGCACCAAGCGTAATCTGTAATGATGTTGAAGTGGAGCATACATTTCATTTTTCAAAAGGGAAATGGATAAAAAGAATGCTATATTTTAGCAAAAAAGAGAGTAAGTACATAGTTTCTGAACCCGCTATTAACTTGATTTTAACAAATTAAAAAATGAGGCTAATTCTATTATTTTTATCTTTTTCAATGTCGGTTTCTGCCCAAATAAAAGGCGTTGTAGTTGATGAAAATAACAAACCAATTCCGTATGTAAACATTTGGGTTGCCAATGAAAATATTGGAACGACAAGTGAGGAAAACGGGCAGTTTATCTTAAATATCAATCCAAAAAACCAAATGTTATTATTTTCATCAATTGGATTTGAGACCATAAAAAAACAAATATTGGATTGCCAAAAAGTAATATTAAAACCTATAATTATAAAACTAGATGAAGTAGTTATTTCTAAACCTAAAAACACTAAATTAATTGAAATAGGTAACTCTAAAAAAAGATTTTATTTACCAGAACCACAAGTAGTGCCTTGGGTTTTGGCTAGAAAATTTCAAATCGATGTAAATAATAATGAGTTAAAATACGTAAAAGAAATAATTTTTTTTACTAAAAGTGA